>NZ_DDBA01000045.1:0-32474 GCF_002333005.1 Empedobacter sp. UBA2044 | reverse complement strand
ACTTTCGTTAGGATATCCACATTATTTATAATCTAAAGTCGAGAATGAAAGACAAGAGTTTTTTGATTACTTTTTTGCGCTCTAAATATCGATGAATTGCATCTTCTCCTCCTAGTAGAATAAGGCGTAATGAATAAATAACTTTAGAATTAATTTCTTCAATAATTGAAGAAAATCAAATAAAACATTTACTTTTATTATATTAACCCTTTTTGATATAATGAGAATATGAACAAAGAATTTTTTAAAAATATACTGACAACTCAAATTCCGATTGCGTGGATTGCTGGAGTTCGTTTGGAATCGTGGGAAGAAAATAAAGTTTCGATACGAGTAAAATATGGATTCCTTAATCAAAATCCGTTCAAAAGTATGTTTTGGGCGGTGCAAGGAATGGCAGCAGAATTTTCTTCTGGTTTGATGGCAAATGCTAAGATTTCTAAATCAGGTGAAGATATATCGATGTTGGTTTTGGGAATGCAATCGAAGTATTTGAAAAAAGCTATTGGTAAAATTGTGTTTACTTGCGAAGATGGAGAAAAAATAGACGCAGCTATAAAAGAAGCGATCGAAACGAAGAAAGGTGTATCGCTAAATGTGACAAGTAGAGGCGTAGACGAGGAAGGAGATATTGTTTCAGAGTTTCAGTTTACGTGGACATTCAAGTTGAGAGATAAAAAATAATGAAACCAATACTTAAAACATTTTTAATTTCTGTACTATTTAGTTTTATTGTTTCTTTTGTAAGTTGTTTAGTATTATTTCTTCACGAATCCTACAAAAGTTATGGTTCAATTCGTATTGTAAATTTTTCTAGTGTTATGTATTTTATAATTCAGTATTCATTTTTAGTTGTTTTACAGTTGATTATACTTAATTTTTTGGTTGGAATTATGCTAAAAAAATTCAAAATCAGACTATCAAAACAATTTATAATTTATGCTTTTTTAGCGTTGATTTATTTTATAGGAATTAATTATTACATTGATTTTAGATTAATTGTAATTAATCCTACATAAAAATATAAAGGCTGAAATTTATTCAGCTTTTTTTGTGATTTCTTGTTTCAAAATTGAAATTACTTCATCTATTTCTTCAAAATTTAGATGCGCAAATCCAAGGCGAATTCCAGTTTGATGTTGGGTTTGATATAAAATTGTTTGTGGAATAAACAATTCATTTTTTAAACAATTTCGTTTTAATTCCATTAAATTTATAGGTTGATTAAAATTAATCCAAACAGCTAAACCTCCATTTGGACTAGTAAAACTGATAAAATCATTTAATTCCGTTTTCAATTTCTGACAAAAATAATCGCGTCGTTCTCGATAGGTTTTACGATGTTTTTTTAGGATTCGATTTATTTCACCTTCGCTAATCATTTCACCTAAAACTTGTTCGATAAATGGATCAACCTGCTGATCAAGAATTGATAAGTGTTTCTTCGCTTCAAGAATTAGATTTTTCGGTGCTACAATAAATCCAATTTGGTAACCTGGTGCAAGATAATGACCAAATTTTCCAGTATAAAGAACCATTCCATTTTGATCCGAACTTGCCAAAGGTAAAATTGGATGATTGCTGTAATGGAAATCAAAATCGTAATCATCTTCCACAATTGCAAAACCAAATTCCTGCGAAAGTTGTAGTAATTCAACTCTTCTTTGCGAACTTAATGTAACCGTTGTAGGATAATGGTGATGCGGTGTAACGTAAACAATTCGTATCGGAAATTGCTCGCATAATCTTCTTAAATCGTCGGTGTCAATTCCAAATTGATCCGTTTTTACTTGTTTGATTTTAGCAAATTGTGTCTGAAAAATCATGTTACTTTTATAATAACTTAAATTTGCAACCGCAACAACATCATTTTGTTTCAGTAGAATTTCTGCAATTAAAAAAAGTGAAATTTCCGAACTTCTCGTCACTAAAATATTCTCTTTCGAAATATGTAAACCTCTTGTCAAATTGAGATAATTTGCTAAATTCTTTAAAAAGTACTCATTTTTGGACTGATTTACCTTTGAAATTGACGTTTTTCTTTTTAAAATAGCTGAATATAATTTAGCAGGAAGTTTTAGTTCTGCTAACCGATGATCGATTGTTCCATCGGTTAAATATAAGCGTTGATTAAAATTTTCGTACGGATTATCCAAAAGTATCGATTGTTCAAATTGAAAACCTGTTTTATCAGGATACAAATTGATTGAAAATTGCTTTGGAACAATGGTTTTCTGAAACTTTTGAGAAGATTGACTTAATACATAACTTCCTCTATTTGGAACGATTTCTATCCAACCTTGGGCTTCAAGTTCCTGAAAGCTATTGACAATCGTATTGCGATGAAGCGTTAAAATATCACTTAACTGCCTCGTTCCAAGTAATTTTGTGCCGCTTGGAATATAACCTAATTGTATTGCTTTAGCCAACTGATTCGCTAATTGAAGGTAAATTGGTGTATCCGAATTACGTTCGATTTCGATAAAACTTTTGTATGGTATTTCAGCCGGACTATTCATTATCTGTAAACTGGTATATTATGGCAGATCGGAAAGGTACTACTTTTGCGTCAGATTTAACTCAATTAATTAAATAATTAGTAAAAATGAAGAAGATTACTATGGTATTGTGTTTAGCTGCACAAAGTATTTTTGCACAAAATGTGAATGATACCATTGCGATAGGTGAAGTTTCTATTTTAGATAACCGTCTGAATACGCCACTTTCTAAAGAAAATAGAAACATTTATGTATTAAGTAAATCAGAAATTAACAAATTACCTGCACGTTCTTTACAAGATGTGTTGCAGTATGCATCTGGAATAGATTTGCGTCAACGTGGTCCATTCGGAACGCAAGCTGATATCTCGATGGATGGTGGAAGTTTTGAGCAAACATTGATTTTGTTGAATGGTGCAAAAATTATGGATCATCAAACAGCTCATAATGCGCTAAATCTTCCCATTCCACTAGAGGCGATTGACAGAATTGAAGTGGTACGTGGTCCGGCTGCTCGTGTTTATGGAAATAATAGTTTGACAGGTGTGATAAATATTGTCACGCGTCAACCAAAGAAAACAGGAGTTTATGCGAATACTTATTTTGGAACAAATTTTAAGAAAGATAGTGAAGATACGGACGATACCTATACAAGTAGAGGTGTGCAACTTGGCGCGAATTTGGCAAAAGAAACGCATCAACATCAGTTGTATGTGAGTCACGATTGGGGAAATGGATACCGATACAATACAGCATACGAAAACAATAAATTGTATTATCAAGGAAACTTTCAGTTTGATGATGCAAATAGTTTAGTTGCTTCGTATGGTTATGTGAAAAATGGTTTCGGATCAAATGGTTTTTATGCTTCACCTGGTGATAATAATTCGAAAGAATTAGTTGAAACAACGTTAGTTAATATTCAGTCAAAACATAAATTATCGGATCGAATTTCGTTAGCACCACGTGTGAGTTATCGTTACAATTTTGATGATTATCGCTATTATAAAAATGATTTGAGTAAAGCACGTTCTCTGCATTACTCAAATTCTATTTCGGGAGAAGTAAATTCGACCTATCAATTGAATAAAGATCAAATTGGAATAGGAGTTGAATACCGAAATGAGCAAATTTCATCAACTAGTATCAAAAATCATACACGCGATAATGTTGGATTTTATGCGGAATATAAAACGGATATTACACCAAAACTGAATGTAAATATAGGAACGTATGTTAACTATAATTCTCAATATGGTTGGCAAGCATTTCCAGGAATTGATGCGAGTTATGCGGTAAATTCGAACTTGAAATTAATGGTAAATGCAGGTACAAGCCAGCGAATTCCTTCGTTTACAGATTTATATTTGGATCAACGACCAGGAAATATAGGGAATGCAAATGTTGAATCTGAAAAGGCATTTCAAACAGAAATTGGTTTCAAATACAACAAAAGAAATTGGACGTTTAATGCCTATTATTTTTATCGTTCGATCACAGATTTTATCGATTGGGTACGTTTAACATCTAATGAACCTTGGCAAGCGCAAAATTTTGGAGATTTGAGAACACATGGATTTAATACGAAGGTTTCATATTTAGCAAACCTTTCTGCGAACCAGAGTTTGAAATTTTCTTTGAGCTATTCTTATCTTGATCCTGAGTTTAAAAATGTTGATGATCAATACAATTCTAAATATAAAATAGAAAGTTTAAAACATCAGTTAATCAATACAATAGATTATGCAATCGGAAGAACTACTTTAAGTTTAGCGAATCGTTATAATACACGTCAATCATATAAATCTTATTGGATTACTGATGCAAGAATTAATCATTCATTCAAAAATAATTTGAGTATTTATTTTGATGCACAAAACATTTTTAATACTACGTATAACGAAGCTGGAGCCATTCCGTTGCCAACAACTTGGATGAGTTTAGGAATTAAATTTACAGGGATTTAGATGATGACAAACATTTAATATTCTCTTTAATAGTTTATATTATAAATGCGATGAGACAACTTTTTTAGGAAAGTTGTCTCTTTTTCATTCCATAAATTTCTTCCTAACTTTGCAAAAATAAATTGTATGATTATCATCGATTCGCCATCTCATGATGCGTATTTCAATATAGCTTTAGAAGAATATTTATTGTACCACTATCCAACAGAAGATATTTTTTTGCTGTATATCAATGCTCCGTCAATAATTGTCGGAAAATTTCAGAATACATTGGCAGAAATTAACTTGGATTATGTGACTGAGAATAATATCAAAGTTGTTCGTCGCATGTCGGGTGGTGGAGCTGTTTATCATGATTTTGGGAACCTAAATTTTTCTTTTCACACATTATTAGGACAGAATGATTTTATGGATTTTTCAACATTTACCGAGCCTATCATCAAATTATTAAATAGTTTGAATGTTCCTGCAAAATTGGAAGGAAGAAACGATTTGTTAGTTGATGGTAAAAAGTTTAGTGGAAATGCAAAATTGGCTCGTAATGGAAAAATGATTCAACACGGAACGATACTTTTTAATTCGGACATGTCAGTTTTAGGCGATGCATTAAAAATTAATCCATTAAAATATGTGGATAAAGCCATCAAATCTAATCGTGCACGTGTGATTAATTTGATCGAATATTTTCCAAATGAAATGACGACGGACGAGTTGAAAGCTTTGTTGATTGATGAAATGTTAGAAACAAATGAAGGAGCGACAATTTATCATTTAACAATCGAAGATTTGAATGGTATTGCGAAATTGATTGAAGAAAAATACCAAACATGGGATTGGAATTTTGGTTTTTCACCAAAATATAATTTCAAAAATGCAAAGAAAATTCCAGCAGGTTTTATTGAAGTTCACTTGGATGTAGAGCGAGGCGGAATAATTGAAAAAGCTAAAATATTTGGTGATTTCTTCGCTTCAGAACCGATTGAAGGTTTAGAAAATAAACTAATTGGTGTTAAACATAACGAAGAAGAAATTACAAAAGTTCTGAATTCTATTGATGTAACAGATTATTTTGGAAAGGTTACAGTAGACGAAATTTTAGAATTATTTCGATAAAATTATAAGCCAAATTTTTATGAAAGTTTGGTTTTTTGATTTCAATTTTACTTCTAGATAAAAAATTCTGTTTCTTCTTAAGAAATTGTTGAATCCTTTCTGGATACTTGTTTTTTTACATTTTAGATGAAAAATCGTTTTGAAAACTTACTTGATCTAATTTTAACCTTCCTATTTCTCAGTTTTTTGCAAAAATAAAGACGGAAGAGCTCACGACTTTTAGTTAATTAGTAATATAAAAAAAATCGCTTAAGTAGAGAACTAAGCGATTTTTCAATAGATGTAGTTAAGGTAATAAGAATTGGTTAGTAATCTTATTTTGGGTTGTTTAGTGGTTGAAATATAGATTGTTATTTCTTTTTCAAAATTGATAAAAATTTTAGAATTAAAATATCCCTATTTATAGGTATTTTTTAAGGTTTTGAAATCAATCCATATTCTATTGCTGATGTGATTGCTGAACTTAAATTTGATGTTTTAAATTTTTCGATCAAATTTTTTCGATGACTATCTACCGTATGTGTACTAATAAATAACTTATCTGCAATTTGTTGTGTTGTTAATCCTTGTGCAGCTTCAATTAAAACCTCTTTTTCGCGACGCGTCAATTTCGGAATCGTATTCAAACCATCTTTTTCCTTTTTACTCATCACATTTTTGGTTTGTGAACAAAGAAATTTCTTTCCATCAAAAATAGAATTAATTCCTTCTAATATTTCGTCAACAGAAGCATTTTTCTGAATATAACCCGAAGCACCTTCTTCCAAACAACTATTAATTACAGCGTATTCATTGTGTACGCTCAACATAATAATGTGCATATCAGGATATTTTTTCTTGAAAGGTTTAATCAATTCAATACTATTAGTATCCGATAAATTGATGTCTAACAAAAGAATATCAATTTCTGTTGTTTTTAAGGTTTCTTGTAATTGTTGAGCCGAAGCATAACAATCGACCACTTGTAAGTTTTGTTGATTACTCAAAATATTTCGCAAACCTTCTAATAATAAAGGATGATCGTCTGTGATTGCTATTTTTATCATAAGTTATATTTTAGGAAATTGGAACTCTATACTTGTTCCTAAATCGATTTCTGAATGTATATTTAATTGTCCTTTTAAAAATTGAATGCGTGATTGAATATTATGTAAACCTGCTGATTTCGTTAGTTTTGTATTATTCATGTCAAAGCCTTTCCCATCATCTTCAACGGTTACAGAATAGTTTGTCTCATCTTCTACAAATTGGATGATAATTTGTGCTGCATTTGCATGTTTAATGGCATTATTTACTAATTCTTGAATGATACGATAGACCAATAATTGATTTTCTTTGTCAAGAGAATTAGTATAGCTCAAAAATTGAACATCAATATCCAATTGTTCATTTGACATTCGGATTGCATATTCTTTTAAGGCTTCTTCC
This sequence comes from Empedobacter sp. UBA2044, assembly GCF_002333005.1. NCBI lineage: Bacteria > Pseudomonadati > Bacteroidota > Flavobacteriia > Flavobacteriales > Weeksellaceae > Empedobacter > Empedobacter sp. UBA2044. The sequence goes on along the minus strand of NZ_DDBA01000045.1, from coordinate 25,468 downwards.
AAACCATATTTCAACAACAAATCTGGCATTAAATTATGTGCTACACGACGCAATTCATCAACTGCTCCATCTAATTGATGAATGGATTTTGCCATATCCTTTTTAGAATGATTGTCAATTTTATCGTTGAGATGCGTTAATTGAATTTTTGTTCCAGAAAGTAAGCCACCTAAACCGTCATGTAAATCACGTGCAAGACGAGCACGTTCTTGCTCTTGACCATCAAGAAGTGCTGTTAAAGTAGATATTTTAGAATTTTGACGTTCTTGTTCAATTTCCAATTTATACAATTCTTCACGTTGTTTTAGATGTTTGTTGCGTTGTTTTAAGGCATAAAGCAAAAGAGCAAGTAAGGCGATGAAAAAGATAATCGAAAAGATGTAATATTTGTTTAATTTATTTTTGAAATTAAGTTCGGTGATATAATTAACCAATTCATCCTTTCTATTTTTATTTTCTAGTTTAGAAAGCCTTAAATTTTGTTCAGAAATCGTTAATTCTTGTGAACGTTTATCGGATTCTAATCGAGTTAATTTTAATTGTTTACGTTGAAATTCTTCACTTAATCTAGAATTTTCTAATTCTTGTTCTTGTTGAATTCCTAATGAATGCATTAGTTGAATTTGTTGTTCTTTTTTCTCAGCTTCTAATTGCAAACGAATCATTTGTTGTTGCTGACGTTCTTTATCAAACTGAGCTTCCAAACGTTTACTGATTTGCGCTTGCTCGTTATCATAAATTTCTTTGTAAGTGGAAGTGTACAATTTATAATAACGCAAGGTTTCTTTGTAATTTCCTTCACGATCTTCAATATCAGATAAACTCAAATACAGAGAAAGCAGAATATTCTTGTCTGGAATTGTATTCTCGTTGACTTTTATAAGCGAATTAAGTAAATAATTTTTTGCAGTAGAAACTTCGTTATTTTGTAAAGATAATTCTGCTAAAATACCATTAGCAGCAGCAACGTGATCGGATTGATGATTTTGTTCAGCAATTTCTTTGGCTAAATACGCATATTTGATAACTTTTACTTGATAGTTTTTGGGATAAAACTGAAGATATAAATTGGCTAGATTAATAGCTACAAACGACAAGTCTGTCGCTGTAGCCATTTCACTTTTGTTTTTATAATACGTATTTATAGCGTTAGTATAATATTTTTCAGCTAAATCTCGTACAAAAATATTTTTCTCATTTTGCATAAATTTTTGCTCGTACATGTATCCAATCGACATATAAGAAGCAAAAATTAAATTAGGATTATTTTGTTTAAGTGCTACTTCTAGAGCAAGTTTGCTGTACTTTTCTTGTAATTCATAATCATCCCATCTCGAATAAATTCCAGTCAATTCGTTATAAATAGAACTCATTCGTGTAAGAACAGTTGGCGTAACAGTAGCTTTATCTAGAAATTTAAGACCATCAATAAAGTTTTTTACAGCCTTAGAGTCTTCATTGTTTCTTAAATTCAACCATCCTTCGCAATATTTAACATATCCTTTTGTTGAATAATCAGTTGTGCGTCCGCTGTAATAAATTGCTTTTTGCAAATTATAATTTGTTGCATTCAAATTATCATCAATACGATTATTCATTGCAGAAACAGCATGTAAATATGCAGCATATTTTCCATCACTCAGTTTTTCGGCGCTAGAAATATTTTGTTTCAAAACAGCGAAAGCTTTTTCTTTTTGATTATTAAATAATAAAGCTTGCGCATATTTTCCTGTTATTTCGTATCGTTCAATAGAATTAGGAGCTGTTTTATTATATTGATTCTCAAAATTAATCAGTACTTCTTGTGCATTAGCAATTCCACTAATAGCGCATAAAATGACGACTATAAGTTGAAATAAAAGATTTTTTAAAGCACTATTACTTTTTAACATATTGAGATGTTGAGTTTATTTGAGCTAATATAATGTCTTTTGTAGAATCAAAGAAACTAAAACAATCCGAAGAATGTTTTAGTTTGTACATAAGTTGAGGTAGGTTAGGATATAGATTATTGTTATTTCTTAAAATTAATATGAACGTCGAAAAATTCACCCTTTTGAAGAATTCCGTCTAAATTTCGATCAATAATTAAAGCAATATGTACTTGATCGTTGTCGTAAATATTCCAATCCATTTCAGCGTCATATTGATAAACACCTTTTAATGTCCATTTGTAAATATCCCAATTTCCAGACGTTCCAATTTTATCCACACGTTTTTCATTATTTGAAACATAATATAAATATTGATGTCCATCATACGATAAAAACGGATAATATATGACTTGGTTTTTCTCTGCAGCAAAACCACTACTAGGTTCAAAATATGGTATGCTTTCTATTTTTATTCCTTCTTGAAAATTAACATCAGCCGAACTATCAGTCACTAATGCTTGTGCAGCGTAAAACAGATTTTTCTTTTCTTGATAAGGTTTATTTAGATATTCAATACTAAATTCTTCAGGACGAAGCGTAATTGTTTGATCAGCTTGATTAATATTAAATGTTTTATTTCCTTGTTTTATTATAATATTATTAGTTGTATATTCTTGTGCATTTCCAAAAGAAGGCAAAAGACTACAAACCATTAGAACCATTATTTTTTTCATCTACTTTTCTATTCTGATAGTGCTAAATTATTTCGAAAATTCTTCAAAAAACTCACTATAATTATTGAATTTACTAGATTAAATCGTAAATAAAAGAAATAACGAATTTATTTTAACTAATGGTACAAGAATAACAACTGTGTACAAATATCAAAAAGTAGATGAAAATACGCTGGTGTTGATAGAATATCGTGATAAAAATAATGATGGGAAAGAAGATAAAATCTTAAATTATTATGAACATAAATAACGCAAAAAGACAGCTTAATTAGTTGTCTTTTTTATTAAAAATTATTTCAATTTTGCGAGAAAACAATATAATTCCTTGCTAATTTATCTTTGTCAATATCAAACAAATGCAATTCAATTTCTTGTTGAATTTTCTTTAAATCTTTAATTGGTATTAATATCGAAGTCTGAAAAATAACTTCTGGTAATTGAGAATCTTCTAAATAATCAATGAAAACTAAATCTCCAACATCTAAATCATTTTCATTTTTAATTTTCTGAATTGCAAAATCTAATTTTGAATACTTAATAGAAGAATATTTTGTTTGATATAAACCAAAATCTCGATTATAACTAATTGTCTTATTATTGATAATAATATTCTCTTTTCCATAAATATTCCACAGAAAATATCGAATAATAAAATAGAAAATAAGGAAGCTGATTATAGAAATTGGAACAAAGAAATTTTGCGGCTCCGAATCAATTATTGTGATTAAACTAATCGGAATTGAAATCATCAATAAAATGCAAAAGAACAAAAAGAATTTTCTCCTTTTAGAAGGATTAATTTCTAAAGTGACGTACAAGTTAATGTTATCTTTTGCTATTTTATATTGATTTATCATCTATTCAATTCTTTTATCCTTGCTTTGTTTCTTCCGTCCAAAAGTGACGCAACAGCCCAAATTGCTGCGGGCAACCATCCAATTAAGGTGATTTGTAAGATTAAGCAAATAACGCCTTGTATTATTTTTCCTCTTAAAATGAATGATAACCAAGGTAGGAGTACGGCTAGTATGATCATTGTGTTGTATTTATCGAATTAATTATTTCGTTGTAATGTAAAATTGAAACTTTATTTGATGTTGAATGCAAATCATTTTCAATAAGTGATTGAGCAACTTTTCCAGCTTCAATTGATTTATATTTAGATAATTTTCCGCGTAAAAAGAAATTGATCAAAGGAAAAACTTTTGAACTTATATTCTCAGCCAAACGATATTCCTCTCGATTGCCAATTAACAAAGATGGACGATACAAGAATAATTGTTTGATAGTATTCTTTTGCAAAGTTTCTTCGGCTTCGCCTTTCATTTTTAAATAAAAATTAGACGAGTTCGCATTTGCACCAACTGCCGAAATATAATGAAACTTAGTTAATCCTTTTTGATTCCCAATCTTTGCAAATTGATTCGGAATATCGACTTCAATTTTACGATAAACATCTAAATCAGGCGTCTTTTTTCGAGTTGTTCCCAAGCACGAAAAAATAGAATCAATCTGCTGGATTTCATCTAAATTAATTTCTGAATTAAAGTCAGTGACGATTTCAATTAACTTTGGATGATTGATTTGTTGAGGTTTTCGAACAATTGTGATAATAGTAGCATAATCAGGATGATTGAATAACTTTTCTAAGAGAAGAGAACCAATTAAACCTGAGCTTCCTAAAACCAATGCAGATTTACCCATCATCTAAATTTTCATTAACAACCAATACCACGCACCATTTACATCACCTTGTTCCAAAAGTTTTGCTGCAACTTGATGACGAACCTCAACAGATTTAAACTTTTGAATATCTAATCGTTCTGTCAATTGTTCCTTGAAATTAAGAATCATTTCATCTGTAGGTAATTTTTCTACATTTCCTAATTGACCTAAATTATTACCTGTTAAATAATTAGAATGCTTCACTTCGTCAGGAAGTTGATCTATTCCCAAACCAATTGTACGCGTAGGTTTTTCGACTTCGAAGATCGATTCTGGAATAACTCGGCAATAATAATCACCTCCCATACGAGCAACTAAATCCAAATCATAAGGCGAAACTTTATCATTTTCATCCAGTAAATCCTCTTGTACATGCATGCGCACAATTTCTGCAATCACCAAATTAGCTGCACCTGGTTGATCTGTAACAGAAATTACTTCACGCACTTTACATTCAAATTGAATCGGAGATTCGGCTACACGAGGAGGTTTAACCAACTCTGAAGGTAATTCTGTAAAACCAGCTTTCACAAATTCATTTACACCTTTTGGATATTCCACACTTGCCAACGATTGTTGCTGAACCATGTTATAATTGACAATATTAATTACACATTCAGGGTGTTCCCAAACATTTTCTAATGTATGCTTTGTCGATCCATCTCTCATTTTTCGAAGTGGAGAAAATACACAAATAGGCGGATTTTGTCCCATCATATTGAAGAATGAAAATGGGCTCAAATTTACATTTCCGTCTTTATCTATCGTACTTGCAAAGCAAATAGGACGTGGAGAAATAGCGTGTTTGAAAATGTCATTAAATTGACTTGTATTTGGCTCAAAAGATTTTGTATGTTGCATAAGTTGAGTTTATTGGGTATAAAGATGAACAGAATTTACTAATTTTCCTAATCCTGTAACAGACATTTCGATAGTATCATTTGGTTGTAACCATTGTTCTTTATAAGCTGGATTCTGACGTTTTCCAGTTCCATTCAATTCAAGAAAACAACCTGTACCAACCGTTCCAGACCCTATAATATCACCAGGATAAAGTTTGACACCATACGAAATACGTTCGATAATCTCGGCGAAAGTCCAATGCATATCTTTGAAATTTCCATGAGAAACTTCAATATTATTGACTGAACAAGACATTTCTAAATCATAACAATTTCCGATATGTCCTTCTTTAGGCTCAACTTTGTATTTTTCGATTTCGTTTGGTGTTACTAAATATGGACCAAACATCGAAGCGAAATCTTTTCCTTTTGCAGGACCAAGATTCAGTTTCATTTCTTCCATTTGTAACGCACGTGCACTTAAATCATTCAAAATCATAAAACCACCAATATATTCATCTGCATGTTCTGCTTTTATATTGATACCTTCTTTTTTGATGACAATAGCGACTTCAAGTTCAAAATCCATTCGATTGAAATGTTTTTCCATGGCAATTATTTTTCCTGGACCTTGAATAGCTTGATGATTAGAGAAATAGAACACAGGAAATTGATCAAATTCTGGAATCATATCCAAACCTCTATTCAACCGAGAAGTTTCTACATGTTGACGAAACGCATACGCATCTCTAAAACTTGAAGGATGAGGTATTGGAGCCAAGATTTGAGGCTCTTTTACTAGAGCTTTCTTATGTTCACCACGATTGATTTCGTTTGTAATCTGTTGACAAATTATAAGTGAAAAATCATCATCAGCTAAAATATCAATTAGGGTAGAGGGTAAGTTGTGATTAATCTGTGTCAAATCATAGATAGAGTCTTGCAAAACAAGACCTACTTTTTCTTGTCGATTGTCTAAGAAAGTAACGAATTTCATTATTTGTTGTTTGAGAGGTGAAGATACGAAGATGATTTTAATGTTGAAATAAGTGAAGAAAAAAAGAGAAAATTTATAGAACTTATTTTATTTATTCATAATAGAATCTATTTTCAACGTTAACTTATCAGCACCTTTTGCATTTAGATGATCTGAATTTTTGAAATCTTTTTTATTGAAATCTTTATTATTAATAAAATAATCGATGAAAACGACATTATCGTATTTCGATAAGCGATTAATATTATTTTTTAAGTTGAAATATTGAGGTGTATTTATGACATAATTTTTATATAAATTGGTTGTAGGAGTAGCCAATAGAACAATTTTTATATCATTTGATTTTGCTTGTTTTATAATTTGTTCTAAATCATAAAAATGTGTTTTTATAATACGTTGTACTTGATTTGAATTTAAATTTGCACGATGTCTTTCAAACGTTTTTTTAGCGTAAATACTATCATTCCAACTTGGTTCGTATCGCTTTTTTATATAACCATTAATATCTATTGTTAAATTATTTTTATCCTGAATCCAATAATCTTTTATTCGATTATAATTAACATCAATAGGTTCTGAAAAAATTTCGTAATTAAGATTAAAGTCGTTATTATTTATATCAATTTTCCAATAAATTGAATAATATTTTAATTTCTTTTGATTAAAATTATTCAATTGTTTTGTAAACGAAAAATACGAAATGGGAATAATAATGGTTTTTAAATTGGGTAAATATTTTCGATTTTGTTCAAAAATTTTATAATCTAAATCTAGTGATTGAGCAGAATGTGCAGCATTAAAAGTTTTATTGGTAAATAATTTTGGATTGAGCCCTGTAAAAGTATGTGAACTTCCAAGAATCAAAGTTTCTATTTGTTTTCCATTTTCTTTTAAATAATCTGCTTTGTATTTGTAATCGTTGGGAATTTTTCGAAGTGTTTGTTCTATTCCAATTATTATCATAATGACAACTATGAATAAAGGTATTATGAAGCGTACTATTTTTTTCATGCAGATTTAAAAATCTTGAAATTCTATTTTTTTAGAATTGCACAAAAGTAATCTAATTCGGTATAATTTTTTGTCAATTTTTTACCTACTTTCTTATTTTAAACTTACTTTTGAGTTAAAATTCAATAACATGATAAACCCAAATGATAGACTATTAGTGATAAGTACGAGTACTATTCACGGCTATAGTTTTTTAGAATATATAAAAGATGAAATCAAAGAATTTATTCAATCTGATGAAATTATTTTTGTTCCTTATGCGCGACCTTCGGGAATTTCGTACGATGAATATACGCAAAATGTAAAAGATGCTTTGCAAACGGTTGGGGTTTCTGTAAAAGGTTTGCATACTTTCGAGAATAAAAAAGAAGCAATTTTGCATGCGAAAGCGATTTTTATTGGAGGAGGAAATACATTTTTATTGCTAAAAACGTTGTATGAAATTGGTTTGGTAGAAGAGTTGAGAAGTGCTGTACATAACGGAACACCATATATTGGTACAAGTGCTGGAAGTAATTTGACAGGTTTAACAATTGGTACAACAAATGATATGCCGATTGTTTATCCGCCAAGTTTTGATGCGTTACAATTTTTACCTTTTAATATTAATCCGCATTATTTGGATCCTGATCCAAATTCTACACATAAAGGTGAAACAAGAGAAACTCGTATCAATGAATTTCACAAGTTTAATCATCAAGTTGTCGTTGGATTGAGAGAAGGAAGTTGGCTTCGTGTAGAAAATGGAGTAGTGGAATTGAAAGGAAAATTATCGGCCCGAATTTTTAGACAGAGCGAACAACCAATTGAAATTGAATCCGGTATTTTAGAGGAAAAAGTTTATAGTATTTAAAAATCATTTATCTTTAAATTTCATAATATGAATTTAGAGAACAATGAGGATAAATAAATTTTCTTTTATTTTTTTGATCCTTTTTACATTTGGTTGTAAAGAAAAGATCGTTAGTGAATCATCAGTTTCAGAGATTCCATCTGATTATGAAGAATTATTTTCTGTCATGAAAAAAGGCTTTATCGATAGAGATAAAATTGATTGGGAGAATTTGGAGAAAAAAGTAATCGAGAAAACTAAAATATCGAAAGATTCGGCGATTGTAGAGGCAATTACTTTATTAGGAAATAATCATACACATTATCTTACGAAAGATAAAGTGTTATTAACAGGTCGTTTTCCGAAAGCAAAAGTTGAAAGATAAAGTGTTATTAACAGGTCGTTTTCCGAAAGCAAAAGTTGATAGCGCTTGTTTGTTAAAAGTAGAAGATAATAATAAGTTAACTAAAATTCCTGACGTTGCGTATATTAGGATTAAGCGTCATGGGTACAATAAAACAATAAGTGATAAAGACTATATTTTCAATAATCTGAAAATTATTTCTGAACAAGCAAATTCTAATTATTGGATTATCGATTTGAGAGATAATACGGGAGGTTCTAATTGGGTAATGATAACATCTTTATTACCATTTTTTGAAGATAATGTATTAGGATATTCTAAAATTAATAATGATGATATTCCTTGGTCAAAAAAAGATGGATATTTTTTTAATGGAGTTAATAATTTATCAAAAGGATATATTAATTATCCGATAATAAATACAATTCATCCAAGGAAAATTTATGTTTTGATTAATCATAGGACAAGTAGTGCGGGCGAAGCTACATTAATTACGTTAAAATCACTTTCGAATGTGAAAGTTCTAGGTAAGAAAACGATGGGAGCAGCTACTATGAATACGAATACAAAATTGTCTAATGGCGATATGCTTAATTTAACAGCTGGATATATGATGGATGCTAAAAAGAACATTTATCCATATGGAATTGAGCCAGATTATGAATTGTGCACAGAAGATGAAATTTTAAACTTTATCAAATCAGATATTAAAGAATAGCTTATTTTTCCCAATTTCCTAACAAAATTCATTACAATTTTATAACGAAAATCTATTCGATATTGGTTATATTTGTAGAGTTTAAATTAATTATAATAATAAATCAAAATAAAACTATATGAGTTCTTATGATGTAGCCGTAATTGGTGCTGGACCTGGAGGATATGTTGCAGCTATTCGCGCAGCGCAATTAGGATTTAAAACAGCAATTATCGAGAAAGAAAGTTTAGGAGGTACATGTCTTAATGTAGGATGTATTCCATCAAAAGCTTTATTAGATTCTTCTCACCACTATTACGATGCTGTAAATCACTTTAAAGAGCACGGAATCGAAATCGATGCTCCAAAAGTAAACTTCACTCAAATGATTGCTCGAAAAGCAGGTGTTGTAGATACTAACGTAGCTGGTATCAAATACTTGATGAGTAAAAATAACATTGATGTGTTAGAAGGTACTGGTGCTTTTAAAGATGCAACTCATATTGTAGTTACAGCTAAAGACGGTTCTACTCAAGAAATTGAAGCTAAAAATACAATTATTGCAACTGGATCAGTTTCATCTGAATTACCATTTGCACCAACAGATAAAACTCGTATCATCACTTCTACAGAAGCATTAGCTTTATCTGAAGTTCCAAAACACTTAATCGTTATCGGTGGTGGTGTTATCGGATTAGAGTTAGGATCTGTTTACTTACGTTTGGGTTCTCAAGTAACTGTTGTAGAATATGCAGACCGTGTTATTCCAGGAATGGATGGTGCTTTGTCTAAAGAGTTGACAAAAGTATTGAAAAAACAAGGAATGAAATTCCACACTTCAACTGGTGTAACTTCTGTTGTAAATAACGGAAATGATGTTACATTAAAAGCAACTTCTAAAAAAGGAGAAGAAATCGAAATTAACGGAGATTACGCTTTAGTAGCTGTTGGTCGTCGTGCTTTCACAGGATCTTTAGGTTTAGAAAACGTAGGAGTAGAGGTTGACGAAAGAGGTCGTATCAAAACAAACGATCACTTACAAACTAATGTTTCTAACATTTATGCGATTGGTGACGTTGTTGCTGGTGCAATGTTAGCACATAAAGCAGAAGAAGAAGGTGTTTTAGTTGCTGAGCAATTAGCAGGTCAAAAACCTCATATCAACTATAACTTAATTCCTGGTGTTGTTTATACTTGGCCAGAAGTTGCAGGAGTTGGTAAAACAGAAGAGCAATTAAAAGAAGAAGGAGTAGAGTACAAAGTTGGTTCTTTCCCTTTCAAAGCTTTAGGACGTGCTCGTGCATCTATGGATACAGACGGTTTTGCTAAAATTTTAGCTGATAAAAACACAGACGAAATCTTAGGAATGCATATTATTGGTGCTCGTGCTGCTGATTTAATTGCAGAAGGAGTTGTAGCAATGGAATTCCGTGCATCTGCAGAAGATTTAACAAGAATGTCTCATGCTCACCCAACATTCTCAGAAGCGATCAAAGAAGCTGCTTTAGCTGCTACAGACAATCGTCCAATTCACGCTTAATCAAATAGATTTAAGATAAATTCCTAAAAAGCTGTTCGTAAGAGCAGCTTTTTTTATAATTTTAAACTTTATAAACATCAAGAATGGAAAATATCACGACTTTATTCAAAGAAAATTGGGACACAATATTAATTACTGTTATATCAGTGATAACATTTTATTTTGTATTTAAATCGAAAGAACGAAAGAGAAGAAATTAATTTTCCTTAAAGTAAACTGGGTTTGGGTAAAGAAATTCATAATTAAATTCATCTTGTATTTTTTGACTTGAAATTATTTTTCCTTCACGACTTATAGAGGAAATAATTTTCTTATTTAATTGATATTCTAACACTTCTTCTTTAGTAGGATGTTCTGGTGAAACGATATTATAAATTGATGAATTTTTATTTATATGAATTATTTTTTCGATCACTTGACAAACATCTAGATAATGTATATGATTGACCATTTGAGATAGATTAGAATGTTCTAAAGTTAAATATTTAGAAAGAAATCTATCGTTTCCCATTAGTCCGCCTAAACGTAAAATGATTAATTGATTATATTTTTCTTTTAATTGATTTTCAATTGAATAATAAGGATTATTTAAATGAATAGTTTCAATTGGATTTTCAAAAATAATTTCATTATTTTCAGAATAAATTGCTGTTGAACTAAGCAGAATAAGTTGATTATTATAATCTCCTAAAAAGTCAATTAAATGCTGAAATCTTTTCTGTAAATCGTCTAAATTATTTCTTCTTCCAAATGGAATTGTCACAATAACAAAATCATAATTGTGTTTAATTTTTTCAGATTTGTAATGATCAAAATCGATTGAAAAACAATTTTCTGCATCCGAAATTCGTTTCGTAGTTTCAATCAAAAATTGCTTTTCTAAATACTTTTCTAATCTTGATCCCAACCAACCTTTTCCAATAATCAATCCTTTTTTCATTCAATTTTATTAAGCAATAAATATAATACTGTTCTATTTTCTAACCGAAAATAACTTTCTATTTTTGCCAAATGTTAGAAATTCTTTATCAAGACGAATATATTATTGCCATTAACAAACCAAGTGGATTGTTGGTTCATAAATCTTTTTATGCGCGTGATGCGTCTGTTTTTGCGGTTCAGGAATTACGCAATCAAATTGGTGGACAACATGTTTATCCCATTCATCGTTTGGATCGTAAAACGTCAGGAGTTTTGCTTTTTGCTTTAGATAAAGAAAGTTTAAAAATTATGAATGATCGTTTTGCAACACGCGAAGTTGAGAAAAAATACTTGGCTATTTTGCGTGGTTGGTCGCCAGAAGAAATGACGATAGACTATGATTTGACGAATGATGATGGTGTAAAGCAAAATGCAATTACCTATTTTCATCGTTTACAAACGGCAGAAATTGATTTAGAATATAACAATCATCCGACTTCACGTTATTGTTTGGTAGAAGCAATTCCCGAAACTGGTCGTATGCATCAGTTGCGTAAGCATTTTCGTCATATTTTTCATCCAATTTTGGGAAGTCGTCCGCATGGATGTAACAAGCAAAATAAATTGTGGTTAGAGAATTTTGGATTGAAAGGAATGATGCTTCACGCGCATGAACTAGTGTTTAATCATCCAATTACAAATGAACAACTTGTTTTGAATGCAAAGGTAAATGAAGAATTTTCTAAAGTTGGAGATATTCTTGGGTTAGATTTAGAAAAATATAAATAATCTTAATTAATATTTCTCAATTTATCATTTATATTAAATTTATAATTCAGAACGTTAAATAATTGAAATTGAGAATAATGTTTCATAAATTAGTAGAACCAAATATTCTTGCTTATGAAACATTATTTTTACTCATTTTTTACTTTATTTCTTTTATTTAATTGTTCAGAAAATAAACCTGAAATTAAAAAGCTCACTCAACAAGAATTAACAGAAACAACAGAATTTAAAGAAGCTTCACCCGAAAAAAAACAATTATTTTCTGAACTTACAGCTTTTCAGAAAGATTTACAAAGTAAGCAAGCTCAGAAAATTCCAGATTATTTGGATTGTCCAAAACGTATCGAAGAATTAGATTTGAATACTAAAAATACAGCGATTCGTACTGATGTTGAGGCAAATTCATTTCGATTATCGACAAATTTAGTTACAGATAATTTTGATTTGATTTACAATGAATTAGATTTGAATATTATTAATGAAGCAATAAAATCTATTCCAGAAACGGATTTATTGGCAAATGATAATGTATCGACAAATGTAAAAATTGGTGAATGCGATTATCATACTTCAATTTTGATGAAAAACAAAGAAGTCGAATTTAATATTAAATCTTCGACACCAAAAAATGAATGTAAAAAAGATCAAAAATGGAAATTTGTTTCGAATGGAGAAATTCTTGTTTTAGATCATCGAAAAATGTTATAATTAAAAAAAAGTTCAAATTTTGAACTTTTTTTTAATTTGTATAATAGTTATTATTCTCTAAAAAATTATAACCCAAATCATAATATTGTATTGGTTCATTTTTAAACTTTATTTGAAAGCGTTGATGATCCGTTTCCAATGATTCTAAACTTTTTGGGTTAAAATATTTGTGCTCAGAATTCCAATAATAATTAGGTCTAAAATTGTTTATTTTTATAGTTTTAGATGTAAATTTAAATGGATTTGTTTGATGTTTCATCAATTCTGTCCATAAATAGAACATCTGATAATTACTAAAATCTTCTCCATTTTCTGTTTTATAAAAATAAAGAGGGTTTTGAATTGAAAAATAATTTTGAGATTGATACGGTTTTTTATCTTCCAAATAATAATCCATCAATCGTAAAATATCTAATAATTGTTTAACTTTCGGTGGTCCATCATTTAAATAGAATGAAATTTTCTTGATTACTTTTTCGTCTTTTACAAAGACTAATTCTTCGTAATTACCATCTGTTGCAAGCCTTTCATATTTATTTGGTAAATTCTTAATATCAATCTGATTTAATATTTTTTTAAAGTAATTAAAATATTCCTTATTAATTTTGCCTTTGTAAAGACCTTCTATATTTGTAAATTTTTCACCATCATATATAAAAGTCCCATCAGCCTCTATTCGATAATTATAAATAGGACAAGTTCCATAACAACCACTACTTGTAACGATTATTGCATCAAATTTGTTTTGATAAACTTGTTGTGCTTTTTCTTTAACAAGCATAAAGTTTTCGAAGTAAATAGTATCATTTGTAAATTTCTTTATTTCACCATACTCGATATCTTGTTTTGTTAGTGTATTGTACCAATAAATAATGGAATCTTTAATAATGAATTTTGTCTTATAACCTAAATAATTATTTTTTTTTGTTTTTTTATTATAATTGTGAAATTGATTAGCGTCAAACAATGTATCATTTTGAAAAGTGTATAAAACATTAGGTTTGAAAAAAAAATCAGGAGGAGGTAAATCTTCATCTATCATAGTTTCTTCAGGATAATATTCTTTTATCCAATTTCCTTGTAAAGCATTATTAGCTTTACCATCAAAGGAATTGTGACAACTTGTGATAATTATTAATAGTAGAATATATTGGCTTAATTTATTCATTTTAAACTTTATTTAAATAAATATAGTGATTATTAAAAATAAAAAAAGCAACTTTTAATAAGTTGCTTTTATATATTAATGAGAATGTACATGCATTGAAACGGTTAAATAAGCGAGAATAAAACCGACTAAAATAGAACCAAACTTCTTCAAATTAAATTTATGTCCTTCATTACTTTCAAATAAGATTACTGTAGAAATGTGTAAAAATATTCCCGAAACAATTGCACTCATTTCCAAAGAATAATTAGAAATAATGGTATGTTTTCCTAAGAAATACCCCATTGGAGCAGCTAAAGCAAACAAGGTCATAAACAAAAAACGCTTTGCGTTAGATTCTGTATGTTGACATAATGCGCTAAACAAAATCATTGAAACTGGAATATTATGAACAAAAATTGCCCACATAAAATTGTGAGATTCTGCATTTGCAACAGGAATTCCTTCGATAATCGAGTGTAAAAATAATCCGCCAAAAATTCCGAAAGGAAATTGCTCTTTTTTGTGTAAATGAATATGTCCGTGTTCAACGCCTTTACTGATCGTTTCTAAAATATATTGTACAACAACACCTAATAAAACAAACAATCCAATAGAATGATGGCTATGATTTTCGGATGGATGTCCATAGACTTGTGGCAAAATTTCTAAAACGGTCATCGCCAAAAAATACGCACCACTAAAGGTTAGTAGCAGTTTTGAGTTGTGTTTATTTTTGAGTAATATTCGAGAAAATAAAACTCCTATTAACACACTTGAAATTAAGATTAAACTTTCTTTCATTTGTTTAAAACTAAAATTAAGCGGTCAGAAGTTTGTTCATCAAAAGCATCAAGATTATAATTTCCAAATACTTTATCTAAAATAAAACCTTCCGTTTCGTATATTTTTTTGAAATCGTTGAAATAAATTAAACGAACAAACTCTTCAAAATGAAATATTTCGCCTTTATCTGTGAAATCAATTTCTTTTTTGATAAAACCATTTTCGACAGATTTTGTGATTTTGAATAAAATTCCATCAATCAGCTTTTCCTCATAAGGAATCATTGTCGAAACTACTTTTTCTGCATTCAGATAATCTAAAACAAAGATTCCATGTGATTTTATTTGTTGTTTTACAGTTTCAAAAACTTTAAAATTATCTTCATAATTTTCAAAATAACCAAAACTTGTAAAAAGATTGAAAACCGCGTCAAATTCGTTTGGATGATAAACTTCGCGCATATCATGTTTTTCAAATTTTAAATATTCATTTTCAAATTGTTTAGCGTACTTGATACTTTCTTCAGATAAATCGATTCCCAAAACATCAAAACCTAATTTATTTAATGTAATAGCATGTCGTCCCTTTCCACAAGCTAAATCTAACACTTTTGCGTACTGTGGAAGTTGTAAATATTTCGTGATTTTTTGAATAAAATCTTCCGCTTCTGTTAAGCTTCTGTTCTTGTATAAAATATGATAATATGGCGAGTTAAACCATTTTACAAACCATTGTAAATCCATTGTTGTTATTATTGGCAATTTGAGCAAGTTCCTGTGATGACGCAATTGCAATCTTGCATCGAAAATCCTTCGGGTAAATTAATTTTTATTTCTTCTTTCAAACAAATAAGTTGATTACAAGTTGTGCAACGAAAATGAAAATGATCGTGGTGGTGGTGTGTATGTTCACAACAGGTTTTGCACATCGCAAAATAATTTACGCCGTCATCTCCCACAACTTTATGCATCATTCCGTCTTCGCAAAAATTATTCAGAATACGATAAATCGTTGCTCTGTCCATTTTTCCTTGCAATTGTGTTTCAATTTGTTCCTGATTTAATGCAGTCGTACACGAATTGAACAAATCAATAACCGCTTGTTTGGTTGGTGTATTTCGTCTTTTCATTTCTTAATGCAAATATGTTGCAATAATACAAATTTTATGGGAAATAAAAAATCCTATTCACTTTCGAATAGGATTTTTTTGTCTAGCTGAATTTATTTTCAGTTTCTTATTTTTTTATGTCTGATTCTGAAACGAATTTAGAATGACTTTTTGTTGAAATTAAATTTACTTAGAAATAGCCTCACATTTTTCTTTTAACCAAGTTGTTTCTTTCTCATCTAAGAATGGAGAAATTTTCTCGAAAACAAATTGATGATAATTATTCAACCATGCAATTTCTTCGTTTGTCATTAAATTAACATCAATCAAATTTTTCTCAATTGGGAAAACTGTAATAATCTCAAACTTCAAGAAATCACCAAATTGAGTTGACATCGCTGGTTGAACAATCATTAAATTCTCTATTCTAATTCCGTATTCACCATCGCGATACAAACCTGGCTCGTTAGAAAGTACCATTCCAGCTTTAAGTGGCGTTAAATTTTCTTCTAAACGAATACTTTGCGGCCCTTCGTGCACACATAAGAAATGACCAACACCGTGTCCAGTTCCGTGTCCGTAATTGAAACCGTTTTCCCAAAGCGCTTTACGCGACAAAACATCTAACAAAGAACCACGAGAATTAATAGGAAAAATAGCTTGCGATAAACCAATATTTCCTTTAAGAACTAAGGTATAATCTGTTTTTTGTTGTGTCGTTGGTTCTCCTAACATCAATGTACGCGTAATGTCTGTTGTTCCTTCCAAAAACTGAGCTCCAGAATCAATTAGCAACATTTCTTTTCGTCCTAATGTATAAGCAGTTTCAGGTGAAGCAGAGTAGTGGTTCATTGCACCGTGATCAGCGTATCCACAGATTGTTCCGAAACTTACACCTTTACAATTTTCCTGTTGTAAACGGAAAAATTTCAATTGCTCATCAACTGTAACTTCATTAATGTTATTTTCGATATTTTCTTCTAACCACATGAAAAATTTCGTCAATGCAACACCATCTTTTACCATTGCATTTCTGAAGCCTTCTTGTTCGATTTCGTTTTTAACAGATTTTAGATTTGTTACTGGAGAAGCAATTAAATTAATAGTTGAAGAAGTAGAAATTGCTTTGTATAACGATTGATTAACTCGATTTCCATCTACCAATACATGCGATTTTTCGTTTTGTTTCTTTAAATAATCGTAAACCGCTAAATAAGGTTGAATTGTAATTCCTTCATTTGCTAAAGCAGTTTTTGTTTCTGGAGTTACTTTTGCTTCATCTATAAATAAATACGCATTTTCTGTATCCACAGCGGCATATGAAATTGTCAATGGATTATAGTTAACATCATTTCCACGAATATTAAATAACCACGCAATTTCATCCAACGAATTCATGATATATACATTGGTATTTGCTTTTTTCATCTCATTGCGCACTTCCGAAATTTTTTCTGAAGCAGATTTTCCAGCAAATTTTACATCATAAATATAGAATGGATTCTCTGGTAAAGCAGGACGATCTTGCCAAGCTAAATCAATTAAATCAATATTTTTAACTGAAAGTTGATTGAATGAAAACTCGTTATAATTTTCTGCAAAAGCATTGTGCGCAAACATTTGCGGATTAAGACCAACAACTTCTCCTTCTTTTAATTGAGAAATAATCCATTCGTTGATAGAAGGAGTTTCTGGCATTCTCATTTTCATCAACTCAAAAGTCGTGTCTTTTAATTGATCTTCTGCCTGAATAAAATATCTCGAATCCGTCCAAACAGCCGCTTTTTCTAATGTTACAACTGCAGTTCCAGCCGATCCATTGAAACCTGAAATCCATGTACGCTCTTTCCAACGATTTGGTAAATATTCGCTTCCGTGCGGATCTGTTCCAGGAATAATTGTTGCGCTAACTCCATTTTGTTTCATAACCTCTCTCAAAGCTGAAAGACGATCTGTGATTTTTTCCATTTTATATCGAATTCTAAAAAATTAAACTTTAATAGCCGAAAGGTACGAAGAATGTCGATGAAGGAAAATATAGAAATTAAGAAATATTATTAAGATTATTATCTGGTTTCATCACGATGTTTTTCTGATAAAACAGGTTCTGCAAAAGCAATAAATTCATTTTCTTGTAATTCGATTAATTTATCAAAAACAGATTTATAATTTATTTTTAAAGGAATTTCTAGAACAAAGTATTTTTCATTCAGCGCTTCACTTTCACAATTCAAATTCTTGAAAATATTTCTAATATCATCTCTATTAATTTCATCATTCATTATTATAACTTGAACTGTCGAATTTCCAGAAAATTCAATTACTTTTCTAAAAGTCAAACATTCTTCATCGTTATCATATTCAGCAAATACTATATCGTCACTTGAAAAACATGGACCATAGAACGGAATATTTTCAATTTTATATAATCCTTTTTCTTTGTCTATGGTTTCTGTCCAAAGTGTTTCAACTATTTCTTCTTCTAAAACCTTACTATAATATCGAACCAATATTTTTTCATATTTAGTTTCTTGATCCATGAAATATTTTTTGTTAAGATATAAATTAGTTTAGAATATCGAAAAACAATTATTCCTTTCTCAATTTCCTTTATTTCCCGTACTTTTGTAAAAATTTTATTTCCTTGGAAAATTTCAGAATGATTGCGAAAACCTTTTTTGGTTTCGAAGAAATATTAGCGCAAGAATTAAAAGCGTTGGGTGCGGCAGATGTTAAAATCCAAAACCGAATGGTTGAATTTAATGGCGATTTAGGTTTCATGTACAAAGCAAATTACAGCTTGCGTACTGCACTTCGTATACAGAAGCCAATTCTTTCGTTTTCTGCGAAAAATGATCATCAATTGTATGAGAAATTCAAAAAATTCCATTGGGAAAATTATCTAAATGTCGATCAAACTTTTATGATTGATCCAACTGTTCATTCAGATTATTTTACGCATTCGCATTATGCTGCTTTAAAAGTGAAAGATGCTATTGTAGATCGATTCAAAGAAAAAAATGGTCGTCGTCCAAGCATTGATAAAGATTTTCCAGATGTACGTTTTAACTTACATATTTCGCACGATAAAATTACGTTGTCGTTAGATTCTTCTGGAGAATCGTTGCACAAACGTGGTTATCGTGAAGAAACTGGTCCAGCTCCAATTAACGAGGTTTTAGCAGCAGGTTTGTTGTTGCAAGCGGGTTATGATGGAAAAGGAAATTACCTTGATCCAATGTGTGGTTCGGGAACAATGTTGATTGAAGCGGCGATGATTGCGAATAATATTCCGCCACAAATTCATCGTAAGCATTTTGCTTTTCAGAATTGGCCAGATTATGATGAAACATTGTTTACACAAATTCGTAATACGCGCTTAAATCGAATCAAAGAATCTGAATATAAAATTGTTGGATACGAAATTTCTCCAATGATGGTAAAAATTGCGCAGATGAATATAAAATCTGCTGATTTAGAGGATTTTATTGAAGTTAGAAATCAAGATTTCTTTACATCTAAAAAGGAATTGTTCCCAGTTTTATTGGTGTTCAATCCGCCTTATGATGAGCGTATCGAAAATAATAACCAAGAATTTTACAAACAAATTGGTGACACGTTAAAATCGAGTTATCCAAATACATTGGCGTGGTTTATCACATCAGATTTACAAGCCAAAAAATATGTCGGTTTACGTCCTTCGAAGAAAGTAAAAGTGTTCAATGGTAAGTTAGAATGCGACTTTTTACAATACGAAATGTACGAAGGAAGTAAAAAAGCTAAAAATCAAAATTAAGAGAAGTGAGTCAATTTATAAAAGAAATTTGTCAAGATCAAAAAGTATATCTTTTAACTTCGGAAGAAGGTTTTGCTGTTTCGTATTCAGAGGAATTTGAGTATGAAGATGGCTCTAATTTAGAGGTTATTTGTTTTTGGTCGAATACAGATTTAGCTGAAAAAGCGAAACAAAATCAATGGGCAAATCATAAAATTGATTCGATAGATTTGAATACTTTTTTAGAAGAATGGTTGTTCGGAATGATTGAAGAAGTTTCTTTGGTTGGAATTAATTTTGACGAAACTTCGAAAGGAGAGGAGCAAAGTCCATTGGATACTATTTTGGCAATTGTTCATGAATTGAATCAATCAAAATCAACTTTCAAATTGAAGCATTTTAAGAATTTAGATGAAATTCAGAAAGTAACTTTAGAATTGAAAGAATCATTCAATCAATAATATATTTTGGAAAAAGAAGATTTACAACTTTCGATAATTATTGCCGTTTACGAACGTCAAGATGAATTGACAGAATTATTGTCAAGTTTAACGAAACAAACGGATAAGTCATTCGAAATTATTATTGTAGACGATGGTTCTAAAAATAAATTGGATGCTGTTTGTGCTAAATTTGAAATTCAATTAGATCTTCATTATTATTACAAAACAAATTCAGGTCCAGGAAAATCGAGAAATTATGGAATGGAGAAAGCGAATGGAAATTATTTCATTTTCTTAGATTCTGATACGATTATTCCTGCAACTTATATTGAATCGGTTAAAAAAGAATTGACAACTAATTTTGTTGATGCTTTTGGCGGACCAGATGATGCAGATGACTCGTTTACAGATTTGCAAAAAGCAATTACTTTTTCGATGACTTCTTTCTTAACAACAGGAGGAATACGTGGAGGAAAAAAGCAAATTGGTAAATTTCAGCCACGTAGTTTTAATATGGGAATTTCACGAAAAGCGTACGAAAAAACGGGTGGATTTGCTGATTTGCGTGTTGGAGAAGATCCAGATTTATCGCTGCGTTTGTGGGAAAATGGTTTTGAAACGCGATTATTTCAAGATTCGAAAGTGATACATAAACGTAGAACTTCGTTAAAGAAATTTGCGAAACAAGTGTATCAATTTGGAGTTGCACGCCCAATTCTTAATCAACGACATCCAAATTATATCAAACCAACTTTTTGGTTTCCAAGCTTATTTTTTGTCGGAACTTTAGTTGCATTTTTATTTTTATTGTTGAGTTTTATTCTTCCAAAACATCGATTTATTCTTCAAATTCCATTTGTTTTGTGGTTAATTTACATGTTTTTGATTTTTATTTTCTCAACTATTCGTTTTAAATCAGCGGTAGTTGGTTTATTGTCGATTCAAACAACTTTAATTCAATTTTTCAATTATGGTTATGGATTTTTAGAAAGTCAATTCAGGTTGAATATTCTCAAACAGAATCCTAAAAAAGTTTTTCCGAGTCATTATCATATCGATTAAATATAAAAAATAAAGGTCAAGAGAAATCTTGACCTTCTTAATTTCAAAGCATTGCTTTGAAATCTAACTTAAAATACTAATAAACTCAAATTTAACATTTATTGTTGAGATTAAATCATAAATACTCTATTGTATTTTGTTAATCAATTAGTTAAAATAGGTTTACTGAATGAGTTTTCAATAGAATATCATAATAATTGATTAATCTTCTTAAATAGTTAGTTGTATAGAAATCTATTCTATTTAAATCCATTTAGGTTTAAAAAATTTTATTTTAGCTATTTATACTAGTTCCATTCAATCTTTTCGATTAGTTCTCTCAAATATTTCGTAATTTTGCAGACTTAAATTAGAGTAATGCGTACAAAATCGACTGGAAAAAAGAAAATTAATGTAATTACGTTAGGATGTTCTAAAAATGTATACGATTCTGAGGTGTTAATGGGACAGCTGAAAGCCAATGGGAAAGAGGTTGTACATGAACAATCTGGGGAAATTGTAGTGATTAATACTTGTGGTTTCATTGATAATGCAAAGGAAGAAAGTGTTGATACAATTTTAGATTATGTGCAACGTAAGGTAGATGGTTTGGTAGAAAAAGTTTTCGTGACAGGATGTTTGTCAGAGCGATACAAACCAGATTTAATTGAACAAATTCCAAATGTTGATCAATATTTTGGTACGCGCGAGTTACCATTATTGTTAAAAGCTTTAGGAGCAGATTATAAGCACGAATTAGTTGGAGAACGTTTAACAACAACTCCTCGTCATTATGCTTATCTTAAAATTGCAGAAGGTTGTGATCGTCCTTGTTCTTTCTGTGCAATTCCTTTGATGCGTGGAGGAAATGTTTCTCGTCCAATCGAAGATTTAGTTACAGAAGCTACTAAATTGGCAAAAAATGGAACGAAAGAATTAATTTTGATTGCGCAAGATTTAACGTATTATGGATTAGATATTTATAAAAAACGTGAATTAGCGACTTTATTAAGAGAGTTAGTGAAAATTGAAGGAATCGAATGGATTCGTTTGCATTACGCATTTCCAGCTGGTTTCCCAGAAGATGTTTTGGATGTAATTCGCGAAGAACCTAAAGTTTGTAATTATATCGATATTCCGTTACAACATATTTCGACAAAATTATTAAAATCAATGCGTCGTGGTACAACACACGAAAAAACAAATGCTTTGTTAGATGCAATGCGTACAAAAGTTCCTGATATGGCGATTCGTACAACGTTAATTTGTGGTTATCCAGGTGAAACCGAAGAAGATTTCCAAGAAATGAAAGCGTGGGTACAAGAGCAAAAATTTGATCGTCTGGGATGTTTTACTTATTCACACGAAGAAAATACACATGCTTATAATTTGGAAGATGATGTTCCAGAAGAAGTAAAACAACAACGTGTTGAAGAGATTATGGAAATTCAATCTCAGATTTCGTACGATTTGAATCAAGAAAAAATTGGAAAACAATTTAGAGTAATGATTGATCGCAAAGAAGGTGAGAATTTTATTGGTCGTACAGAATATGATTCGCCAGATGTTGATAATGAAGTTTTGATTTCTGCAATTGATACCTATTTACCAGTTGGTGATTTTGTAAATGTAGAGATTATCGAAGCTTACGAATTCGATTTAATTGGAAAAGTAATTGATTAATCAATTTTAGATATAATAAAAAACCACTTCAAATAAAGTGGTTTTTTTATGCTTAATTTTTTTCTTTATTTTTTCAATATTTCATCAAAAAATTCTTTCGAATCGTTATCAAACGTAGGTTTTTGTAACAATAATTGGGAGATTTTTACAATTTTATCAAAATCTTGTTGCGTAAAATATTCACCAAAATGTTCATTGCAAAAATCACCTAAATTTCCTAAAACGATATTCACTTCTTCTTCGCTCAACTCACCTTTTTGTTTCCAACGTTCACGGAACAAACTTGCAGCTAAATAAGAAGAAATATCGATCAAATCATCTATCGAAATATTAGATCCGTTTTTCAATTTTGCCATAATCAACGTATCCATATCGCGATAAATTACTTCTCGTATTGTCAAATCTTTATTTTCCATTCTTTGTATTCTTTCGCAAAATTAGAGATTAAAATTTGGATCTACTTGAAATTTCATCAATTCTTTCGTCTTCGGATGCGTAAATTCTAAGGATTCGGCATGTAAATGCAAACGATTTGTTTTCGTACCATATAAATCATCACCAATAATTGGTGCATTTAGTCCCAAACGATGCGAAGCATGCATGCGCAACTGATGTGTACGACCGGTAATTGGATAAAAATAGACAAGCGTTTTATTGTCTTTTCTTGCAATGACTTCATACTTTGTCTGCGCCGTTTTTCCATGTTCATAACAAACCATTTGTCTCGGTCTATCGTCCAAATCCACACGTAAAGGTAAATCTATAAAACCATTATCGCGCTCAATATTTCCATCTAAAAGTGCAATGTAGCGTTTCTGAACTTTACGTTTAATGAATTGTTGTTGAAGAAGTTTATGACTTTCTTTATTTAACGCCAAAACAAGAATTCCAGAAGTTGACATATCCAAACGATGAACAATAATTGGACCTGTTGCCAATGGAAATTGATGTTTAATTCTAAGATAAACCGAATCTTTAATCTCAATTCCAGGAACAGAAAGAAACTCTTCTGGTTTATTGATGACAACCAAATCATTATCTTGATATAAAATTTCTAACTCTTCAACAGTTGAATTTTGCTTCAACAATAAGTTTTCATTCAGTTCAATTCCTTGCAACATATGTCCTAAAATAGGCTCACATTTTCCTGTACAAGCTGGATAAAATTGACCATGTTTTCTAACCTCAGATTTTGGCGAATCTCCCCACCAAAACTCAGCCATACAAATTGGTTCTAAATCATTTTGAAACGCATATTGCAATAATTTGGGTGCAGCACATTCACCAGCAGCAGCAGGAGGTTGTTGAAATACAGTTGTTGAAAAAATTTCTAATAATCCTTTTTCTTGCTTAAACTTATTCAAGAATTGATATTGATTAAACAATTGATTTTGAAGTAAATTAGATTTTATTTTTCGTTCTTCTTTTAATGAATTGATTTCATTCTTAAAAACATTTATTTTGCTTAATAAAATCTGTTTTTCAGAATCAAGTTTTTCATTTAGAATTCTAAATTCATATTTATCACGTAAACTTTGTTTGACTAAATCTTCTTCAAAAAATTGAATTTCATCTTGAGATAAAGTTGGAGAAATTGTTTCTCGTTGATATTTTCGGTCTTTTTTATTTGATTTTAAAAGTTGTTTTCCTTCTTCAATTTTTAACTTAGAATTGATTTCAAATTGAATAAAATCTTCTTTAAGTTGTAGATAGTTTTGATCATTTTCTAATGATTCTAAAATACGATTGATTTCATTCAAACGTTCTTCTTGTTCTAAGAAAAAACCATTTTTATTCAACATATCAAAAATAGGTGGAACAAAAAATTTGTGTTGATTAGTATTAGCCAATTTACCTGAAACTGCCGCTAAATATCCTACTTCATTCTTTTGATTTCGAACAACTAAAACACCAAACATTTTACCAATTGGAGTGGAAGATTGGTCATTTTCTAAACCAAAATTATGTTCAAAATCGGTTTGATTTTCCAAGTATTCTTGTAGCTCTCTACATGCTTGCTTCGCAATTTCAGTAGGTTCATAATAAAATGGATAATCAAACTTTTTGGGAAGTTCGTACGTAGTAATTGGATGTTTAAAATATTGAAAATAATTGGACATTTGCTTCTTTAAAATCGATGCAAAGATACAGTTTAAGCAATAAATTTTGAAATTGTATTACTCAATTCGTTCCAATAAATACCAATTATCTTTCAATTTTTTAGATATTTTATATTCATTTTGAAATTCATAACGATTTTTACTCTCTGGACTTTTAGTGTAAAATAATTTATTATAGTTAACCCGTTGTGCATATTAAATAATTTGAGTTTTTAGATTATTAATATTTCGATTAAAGTATGTTTTATTAATGTACTGAACCACAGTAAGTGCAGTAATTTTAGCTAGAATTCTGGTTTTAAATCCTTCAAAAGTCTTTGCATAATTTCGT
>NZ_DDBA01000055.1:0-15632 GCF_002333005.1 Empedobacter sp. UBA2044 | reverse complement strand
ACTTTCGTTAGGATATCCACACGTTTCCAAACATTTGTTTTCCAATATTTCTATCATTAAAATATTTCGATAATCTAGAACCACCATTAATTCCCCAATTGTTTCTTATCCACATACCCAAACCACCCATGTGAGAATTAAATATAAAAGTATTTGTTGATTCTTTGAGTTGTTTTTTGCTTTCGAAATCTAATATTTTATCTAATTCTGTTAATGATTCATATAAATTTTTTGGAATGTATATATTATCAATTTTTTCTAAAGTAAGTCTTTTTTCACTTTCAATTCTTCTTTTTTCTTTATCTTTTATTGTTTCTAATTCAGCAATTCTATCATCATAATTTCTATAGCTACCAAAGAAATTTGTGATATATATTTTGTCAACTTCTTTTGGAATAAAATCAGTTTCAAAAGTTGAATTTAAAAGATAGTTTTCAATTTGTTGTTTATTAAAAATAGAATCTGTTTCTAAATTTTCGATTTCAAATTTTCCATTTCTATTTAAATAGCCGCTTATTTCTATTTGATGAAGTTTGTATTTATTATAAGTTGAATCCTCAAGCGGAATAAATTTTAAGTTAGATAGTTTACTAATACTTTCTGCTATTTTTTCATTAGTAAGAGAGTTTTTGACATCTATTATATATTTATATGGATATTCATAATTTGAAATTTTACTCTTTATAGGTTCAATATTTTTTATTGCAGGATAAATAGAATCAAAATCAATATTAGACTTGATTATTTCACCTTTGTCTAAATCAAAAAGTGTTACCTTTTTTCTGTTATCTATAAGGTAAATAATATCATTTTTATTGAAGATGAAATTTTTAGTTAAAAAAATATCTTTCTCTGATAAAGATTTATTGTACTCTTTGTAGGTAGAAGTATAGTTTTCGAACAAATTTCTATTTTCGGCTTCATAAAATAGTCTGCATTTCTCTTTGTTTTTATCACAATTGGTAAACTCTTCAGAGGAATAAGTTTTAGCTATTTTTCCATCAATATAATAAGTCACATTTCTTTCCTCTAAATCTTTGCTGTTTATATAATTTGTAAAATAGATTATTTTTCTCCCATCATTACTTATTGCAAGGAAGAAAGGAAAATTTTCATTTAAATCAAATGATCTATTTAGTTTATAATATACCTTATTTTGTCTCAAGCTATCACGTTCTCGATTAAAAAATATAATTGATTCACCTTTCAAATTAGGTATAAAATTATCATATGAAATAGATTTTAATTTATATATCCCATTAGAAGAGTAGGTTTCTGAAATTGGAGAAAAGCCAGACCATTGAGAAAAAATGGTAATATAACCTAAAATAAATAGTATGAAGAATATGTAATATTTTATCATTGATTTTATTTGTGTAATTGATATTAAAACTATGAATAAAATTTATCTTTGTGAAAATAATTATTCATCCTCATTCAAAACCTTTATTGAAAAACTGACAATATATTTTATTGGCATAACGTTTGACTTATTTATACTCGCTTTTCTAAATGCTTTAGACAAGATTCAAATCTTAATAATGTTGTTATTATGAAAGGCTTTCGTCAGTTAAAAATAGTTTTACTGACACTTTGAACGTATAAAAAAATTATGAACATAGACAATTTGTCATTAGCACAAGTAATGGAAGAAGAAATCGAATTAATTCCTTTGATGAGTAAAGACGAAGAAAGTAAGCTAAATAAGCAAGATATTTCTTCGGTATTGCCTATTTTATCGTTAAGAAACACTGTCTTATTTCCGGGTGTGGTTGCGCCAATTACCGCGGGTAGAGATAAATCTATACAACTTTTAACACAAGCTTACAAAGAAGATCGCATTATTGGAGTGCTTTCGCAGAAAGAAATTGCTGTGGAAGATCCTACACAAGACGATTTGTATACAGTTGGTACAGTTGCGAAAATCATGCGAATGATAAAATTGCCAGATGGAAACATTACGGTGATTTTACAAGGGATGAAACGCTTCAAAGTTAAAGAATTTGTATCAAATGATCCTTATTTCAAGGCTGAAGTAGAAATTTTGACAGAAAAAGTTCCGACATCACGCAACAAAGAATATCCAATTATTATTGAATCAATTCGTGATTTAGCTTTTCAGATTGTAGAAGAAAATCCAATGTTGCCTTCGGAAGCTGCAGGAGCTATAAAAAGTATCGAAAGTAATACATTTCTAATCAACTTTGTAGCGTCTAATTTGACGTTAAGTTTAGATGAAAAACAGTTGTTATTAGAAATTTCTGATATGAAACTTCGCGCAATGGAAGTGATGCGTTTTATGAATGTTGAGCTTCAGAAATTGGAATTAAAGAATACGATTCAGAATAAAGTTCGCAAAGAATTAGATCAACAACAAAAAGAATATTTCTTAAATCAACAAATCAAATCGATTCAAGAAGAATTAGGAGGGAATTCGACAGAAGAAGAAATTAATGAAATGCGCAAACGTGCTTTAACGAAAAGTTGGAGCGAAGATGTAGCAAATCATTTTGATAAAGAAATCAACCGTCTTTCTCGTCTAAATCCGCAAATGCCAGAACATAATATTCAGCGTAATTACCTTGAATTTATGTTGGATTTACCTTGGAATACCTTGACAAAAGATAACTTTGATATCAAGAATGCAAAGAAAATTTTAGATCATGATCATTATGGTTTAGAAGATGTGAAAGAACGCATTTTGGAGCATCTTGCTGTGTTGAAATTGAAAGGAGATATGCGTTCGCCAATTCTTTGTTTGTATGGACCTCCGGGTGTTGGTAAAACATCGTTGGGGAAATCTATTTCAGAAGCGATTGGGCGCAAATATGTACGTATGTCGTTGGGTGGTTTACACGATGAATCTGAGATTCGTGGTCATCGTAAAACCTATATTGGAGCGATGCCAGGAAGAATTTTACAGTCAATCAAAAAATCTGAATCGTCGAATCCGGTTTTTGTTTTAGATGAGATTGATAAAATGTCGGCTAGTGCGCATGGAGATCCTTCATCAGCAATGTTAGAGGTTTTAGATCCAGAGCAAAATTCAACTTTTTATGATAATTTCTTAGAAATTGGCTACGATTTATCGAAAGTATTTTTCATTGCGACAGCTAATAATATTGGAGATATTCCAAGTCCGTTACGCGATCGTATGGAGATGATTAATATTGCAGGTTATACAATCGAGGAAAAATCTGAAATCGTAAAACGTCACCTTCTACCAAAACAATTAACAGAACATGGCTTAAAAGAGAAAGATGTTGTGTTAGGTAAAAAAGAAATCGAATATTTGATTACGGGTTATACGCGCGAATCGGGAGTTCGAAAATTGAATCAGAAAGTTGCAAAATTGGTTCGTTCAGCTGCAAAACATATTGCGTTGGAAGAAGAGTTTAATGCTAAATATTCAATCGAAGATATTTCTAAAATTTTAGGACCTTCTATTACACCAGATCAATATGAGAATAATGAGGTACCTGGAGTTGTAGTAGGTTTAGCTTGGACAAGTGTTGGTGGAGATATTTTATTTATCGAATCTATTTTATCAAAAGCGAAAAATGGAGGACTTTCGATTACAGGAAATCTTGGAACTGTGATGAAAGAATCTGCGACAATTGCGTTAGAATATATCAAATCGCATGCGGATGAATTGGGAATTAAACCAGAAGTTTTCGAGAATTATAAAGTTCATATTCACGTTCCGGAAGGAGCAACGCCAAAAGATGGACCATCTGCCGGAATTACAATGTTGACGTCTTTGGTTTCGTCTTTTACACAACGAAAAGTAAAAGCAAAATTAGCAATGACAGGTGAGATCACACTTCGTGGAAAAGTGTTGCCAGTTGGCGGAATTAAAGAGAAAATTTTAGCGGCAAAACGTGCAAATATCAAAGAAATTATTTTGTGCGAAGATAACCGAAAAGATATTGAAGAAATTAAAGCAGAATACGTAAAAGGAATGACTTTTCATTTTGTAAAAGAAATGAAAGAAGTTTTGGATATTGCTTTAACGAATCAAAAAGTAAAAGGAGCAAAGGTTTTGGATTAATCTATAAATCTTTTTAGAACATATAAAAAGGAACTCAATTTAGAGTTCCTTTTTTGTTTATTATAGAATACTAATATCTTCTAAATTTGGATTTTTAGATTTAATTAAATTAATTTTCCATTCCCGTTTCCAATTTTTCAATTGCTTTTCTCTTAACATATCTTGACTAATTGAAGTAAAATCTTCAAAATAAATTAATGATTTTACATTGTATTTTTGAGTGAAAGCTGAACCAATTCCTTCTTTATGAGCTTCTATTCTTTTAATTAAATTGTTGGTAACTCCAATATAAAAAACAGTTCGATATTTGTTTGTAAGTATATAAACATAATATATTTTCAGAATTCCTTATATGATATGTTACTGAAACGAATTCAGGATGACTTAGTTAGATAAACTAATTTAAGGATTATTAATGATAATGTAGAGAAAGAATGTCAAGCTGAATTCATTTCAGCTTCGCATCAACATAAAAGGAACTCAATTTAGAGTTCCTTTTTTTGTATACTTTATCTTAACTTTAGTCTAAATCTTAACCTTAGTTTTACTTTATCTTATAAGCAATTCCCCAAAAAACTGGCATATTGAAAGGACCACTGTATTTTCCGTAACCAGGAATAACCAAAGGATTAATTCCTTGATCTTTTTTACCTCCAATATAAGCTGCAGGATGCAAGGCTAACTCACCATAAAAATTCTTGAAAATCTCTACACGTCCACCAACCACAGCTTCTATCCAATAACTGCTTACATTCGCTTTTGGCAA
Organism: Empedobacter sp. UBA2044; assembly: GCF_002333005.1. Taxonomy (NCBI): domain Bacteria; kingdom Pseudomonadati; phylum Bacteroidota; class Flavobacteriia; order Flavobacteriales; family Weeksellaceae; genus Empedobacter; species Empedobacter sp. UBA2044. The sequence goes on along the minus strand of NZ_DDBA01000055.1, from coordinate 10,815 downwards.
ACTTCCTGTTCCTGTAATCTCATTCGATTGTAAATCTCTAATCGGATAACTATTGATGGTTTGCGAATATTTAGAATACGCAATTCGTCCACCAATGTAAATTCCGTTCGATTGATTTTCGATATCTTGCGTTATAAACCAGTTTGCACCAAGTTTTGCAAAAACGCCGTCAACATCAACATCCCAATTGATTTCATTGAAATTATTTTTCTCGAAACCAGCTTCTACAACGGCATGCCACTTATTATTGATTTGATAAGAAGCATAAGCGCTAACTCCTTTTTTATCGTTGAAAGCAGAAACAATTGGATTGAAAACGTCTACACCGATAAAAATATCGTGGTATTTTTTTTTGAGAATAGAATCTGTAACCGAAACTTTTGTTGAATCAGTTTTATTTTCTTGACCAAATGCAAAATTAATTGCGCTCGTCAGCAAAAAGCTTAATAATAGTTGTCGAACCATCTTTAATTTCAGTATTTACAGTTTCTATTTTCTTTATCCAATTTCCAGCTCCATTTCCAGTTTTTGTTACCAATTTTACATCAACTCCTTTAAAAGTTAATCCAAAACCACAAGCTTTAGAAGTATAGCCATTTCCAAGCGTATCGTATTTTAAAATCAATCGATCACGTTTTGCAGGAATTGTTCTGATGACTTTACCCGTTATAGAATCTTTTACATCTATATCTGGACCTTGCGCTATAGTATAGTAAATCTCTTTTTTACTATTTTGACGCAAAGTAATTCCGAAACTTGTTTTCCCTAAAGCAGAATTTTTTTCGATTAAGACAGTATCTTTACTCGTTCCTGTAGCTTCTCTAATTCCTTTCGTAATCGAATCATTATAAACATACGCCCAATAATAAATAGAATCTTCCAAAGGAACATTAGTTCCATCATAATACATATCAGCAACCATGCGTGGAACATCACCTTCGTCGGTACAAATATCATCATCTTCACAACTATAAAATGCTAAAGAAATTATAGAAGCAAAAATTGAGTAGGCTAGAAAACGTTGAATATTTTTCATTTTTTTTTTGATTGAATTTTAAATTCGCTCTAAAAGTACAATATTTTCTACATGATGTGTTTGTGGAAACATATCAACTGGTTGAACTTTAACAATTTTATATTGATCTTTCATCAATTCTAAATCGCGCGCTTGTGTAGCAGAGTTACACGAAACATAAACAACACGTTTAGGATTCATAAACAAAATATTTTCAACCACTTTTTTATGCATTCCATCACGTGGAGGATCAGTAATAATTACATCTGGAATTCCGTGTTCGTTAATGAAATCTTGATTCAATACATCTTTCATATCACCACAATAGAAATCACAATTATCAATTCCATTAAATTTTGCTGCCGCTTTTGCTGCATCAATTGCTTCTTGAACAGATTCTACACCAACTACTTTTTTCGCTTTTTTCGAAACGAATTGCGCAATTGTTCCAGTTCCAGTATATAAATCGTATACTAATTCATCTCCAGTTAAACCTGCAAAATCACGTGTTAATTTATATAATTCGTAAGCTTGTTCTGGATTTGTTTGATAGAAAGATTTTGGACCAATTTTGAAGTTCAAATCTTCCATCTTTTCCATAATATGATCATCTCCAGCAAAAACTTCGATATCTAAATCATAAACAGAATCGTTTTGTTTTGGATTGATTGCATACAATAAAGATGTGATTTCAGGGAATTTATCTTTCAAGTTTTGTAAGAAAGCTTCACGATTTTCTTTCTCTTCTCGGAAGAATTGAACCAAAACCATTACTTGTCCATTCTGAGAAGTACGAATCATTAATGTTCTTAATAAACCTTCTTGATTTTTTAAATCGAAGAAATCTAAATGATGCTCTAATGCAAAACGTTTTGCTTCGACACGAATCGCATTAGAAGGATCACGTTGCAAGTGACATTTTGTAACATCCAAAACTTTAGACCAAGCACCAGGAATATGGAATCCAACTACGTCACGGTCGTCAAATTCTTTCCCAGACTGAATTTCTTCTAACGTTAACCAACGTGCATTAGAAAAAGTAAACTCTAATTTATTACGGTAAAAATATTGTTCTTTAGAACCTAAAATTGGAACAATTTCAGCATCTAAATCTTTGAAACCTCCGATACGAACCAAATTGTTAACCACTTCGTCATGCTTAAATTTTAATTGCGCATCATAGCTCATATCTTGCCATTTACAACCACCGCAAACACCAAAATGCTCACATTCTGGCTGAACGCGATAAGGAGATTTTGTGTGAATTTCGATTGCTTGTCCTTCTAAATAGCTGCTTTTTTTCTTCAAAACGTGTACATCTACAACGTCTCCTGGAATTGCGCCTTTTATCAGAACCGTTTTTCCTTCCTCTGTTTTACCAACCGATACACCTTTTGCACCAGCACGTAAAACTTCTATATTATTTAATATGATTTTTTGTTTCGCTTTTCTTGACATTTTGCAAAGGTAAGCAAGTCCCCGAAATATTCAATTTTTTATCTTTTTTTGGAATCAATCTTTGTATTTTAAATAAAATTTTTACTTTTACAACATAAAATCTATCGGTTTTATAGATTATTATTATATTGAATAAACTTATTTAGGATAATTTTCTTTAAATTGTTTGAAAAATAGGTTTGTTATTTAAACTATTCTATTAATTATATTTATTTAGAAAAATAATATAATTTTGAACTTAGAAATGTAACATGAAAAATGAAAAAAATAGTATTTAATATGTCAATGTATATGTGTCGCTCTTTACAAGAGGTGGAATATGTTGTGATGTATTAATTACGAAAATAATAGTTCATGAACTCCTCTAAAATTTTGAGGAGTTTTTTATTGTCAAAAAATAAGTTAGAAAGTTAGAAAGAATGTCAAGTCAAGAAAAAAATTATTTAAATCAATTAGAAGACGAAGCAATCTACATTCTGAGAGAAACAGCTGCTCAATTTGAGCGTCCAGCATTGTTATTTTCAGGAGGAAAAGATTCGATTGTTTTGATTCATTTAGCTTTGAAAGCCTTTCGTCCAGGGAAATTTCCTTTTCCTTTAGTACACGTAGATACAGGACACAATTTTCCTGAAGCGATAAAATTTAGAGATTATTTGGTTGATAAAATCGGTGAAAAATTGATTGTAGCCTCTGTAGAAAATGCTATAAAAAAATATAATCTGAAAGAAACTTCTGGCCGTTTTCCTTCTCGTAATGCCTTACAAACGTATGCGTTATTAGATGTGATTGAAGAAAATGAATTTGATGCATGTATTGGAGGAGCTCGTCGCGATGAAGAAAAAGCACGTGCAAAAGAGCGTATTTTCTCAGTTCGTGATGATTTTGGCCAATGGGACCCGAAACTTCAACGTCCTGAATTGTGGAATATTTTGAACGGAAGAATTGAAAAAGGACATAATGTTCGTGTTTTTCCGATTAGCAATTGGACAGAATTAGATGTTTGGAATTATATCAAACAAAATAACATCGAATTGCCAAATTTATACTTTGCTCACGAGCGTGAATGTATTGTTTACAATGATAAATTAATAGCGACTTCAGATTTTATTCAGCCAAATGCAGACGATGAAGTTGTGGTAGAAAAAGTACGATACAGAACGGTTGGTGATATGACGTGTACAGCGGCTGTACCTTCAGATTCTTCTACGATTGAAGATATTATTATTGATATTATCAATACAAGAATTAGCGAAAGAGGACAAACTCGTTTGGATGATCAATTGTCAGAATCGGCGATGGAAGAACGTAAAAAACAAGGTTATTTCTAAGTCAAAATTTTTTTAAACAAAACTCTATAATATCTATAGGAATTAAGTAAAATGAATGCATTAAAATTTATAACAGCAGGAAACGTAGACGATGGTAAAAGTACTTTAATAGGGCGTTTACTTTACGATTCGAATAGTATTCACACCGATCAATTGGGTGTTTTAGAAAAACGTAAATCAAATGAAGACGACGAAATTGATTTGTCTTTGATTACAGATGGTTTACGTGCCGAGCGCGAACAAGGAATTACAATAGACGTAGCGTACAAATATTTTTCGACTGCAAAACGAAAATTTATTATTGCAGATGCGCCTGGACATGAGCAATACACGCGAAATATGATTACAGGAGCTTCAAATTCAGAGTTGATTATTATTTTGGTTGATGCACGTAAAGGAATCACTTCTCAAACAAAACGTCATGCAAGTATTGGATCGTTAATGGGAATTAAAAAAGCAATTATCGCCATTAATAAAATTGATTTGGTTGATTATTCACAAGATATTTTCGAAAAGATAAAAAATAATTTTCAACAAATTCAAGATCAATTGAATTATGATGAAGTAACTTTTATTCCAGTTTCTGCTTTGGTTGGCGATAATATTGTCGAAAAATCTGCAAAAACGCCTTGGTACAATGGAGAAACATTATTGCATCAATTGGAAACAATTTCGATTGAAACAGATAAAAATTTAGCAGCTCGTTTTCAGGTTCAATGGGTAATTCGTCCAAAAGATGAAGAGCATCACGATTATAGAGGTTATGCGGGGCAAATTTTGAGTGGAGCCTACAAAGTTGGGGATTCTATTAAAGTTTATCCATCAAATATCGAATCAAAAATTGTTAAAATAGAACGTCATTTGGAAGAAGTACAACATGCTGAAGCAGGAGAAAATGTTGTGATTCATCTCGAAAATAATATAGATATCAGTAGAGGAGACACAATTGTAAAAACTTCCGAAGAACCGCAAACTACAAATGTGCTAAAAGCGTGGATTTGTTGGTTAGACAATAATGCATTACAACAAGGAAAAACGTATGTGTTGCAACATCGTTTTCATTCGGTTCGTGCAAAAATCAAAACAATCGATCAACAATGGGATATTAATAATTGGGAATTTATTCCATCTGAAGAAATCAAGTTAAATGATATTGGACAAGTTGTTTTAAAAACAAATCAACCTTTATTTTTTGATTCTTTCAAAGAAAATATTCATACAGGAAATGCCATTTTGATTGACGAAACAACGAAAAATACAGTCGCTGCTTTGATGTTTATTGATTAAAACATCAATTAAATCTTATCAATCAACTTATTTATTACAAACATGCAAACAACAATAGGAAAAGTAATTTTGGCTGGCGCTGGTCATGGAGATCCAGAATTGGTGACGCTCAAAACATTAAATTATATCAAAAAAAGCAGATGTTATTTTGACAGATCGCTTGGTTTCTCCAGTGTTAATAGACGAATATGCGTCAAAAGATGCGTTGGTTATTTATGTCGGAAAACAATGTTCGAAAGGCATTCATACGCCTCAAAAAGATATTAACGATATGATGATTGAGTTTGTAATGCAAGGAAAATTAGTGGTTCGATTGAAAGGAGGTGATGCTTCACTTTTCTCTAATATTTTGGACGAATTAGAAACCTTGAAAAAAAATCATGTTCCGTACGAAATAATTCCAGGTATTTCGGCTGCTTTTGGTGCTGCAGCTTACACGAGAATTCCATTGACAGCGCGAAATCATTCGAAAGGAGTTCGCATGTTGACGTTGTGCGATTTGAAATCTATTGAACACAAACAATGGAAAGATTGGGCAAAAACGTCTGATACATTGGTTTTTTATATGAGTGTACAGCGTTTGCAAACTTTAGCTGATCAGTTGATTTTGAATGGAATTGATACCGAAAAAGGTTTAGCAGTTATTCAACAAGCGACAACTCCAGATCAGAAAACGCAAGTTTTTTATTTTTGAAAATATTGTAGAAAAACATTTACCAACCTTTGATTTTGTACCAACTTTAATTATCGTTGGTCATGTTGTTAATTTGCATCAGTCATTCGCTTGGTTAGATGAACAACCAACTTCCAACTCATATTTTGATAACCATAAAACAACAAGTTCTTATGCTAGCTAACGAAAAATTGAACTTAGTAAAAAGTTTAGTCAAAGAATTATCACGTGACGAAATTATTTGGACAAATGGTTATTTGGCTGGATTAGTTGCAAATCAAACACAAGAAGTACCTCAAGAACAAAAAGTTTTAACCTCAATCAAACCTACAATAATCTATGGAACTGAAACAAGAAATGCGAAGAAATTAGCTAATCAATTGCTTGGAATTTTTAAAATGAATAAAATTCAAGCCAAAGCGATTGAAGCGTTTCAATATCCACTCGAAAAAATTGAAAAGGAAGAATTCTTAATTCTAATTTTTAGTACGCAAGGAGATGGAGATTTACCTCAAAATGCACAAAAATTTTTTGATAATTGGAGCAATTCTGACCTAAGATTAAATCAAACTAAGTTTGCTGTTTTTGGTTTGGGCGATACTTCTTATCCGTTTTTCTGTAAATCAGGAGAAGAAATTGATGAATTATTTGGAAAACTTGGTGCGCAACGCGTTTTTGATTTGGTAAAAGTAGATATAGATTATCAAGAAATTGCCGAAAATTCGTTTGCTGAAATCTTAAAAATTATTCAATCAGAAAGAAGTTCAACAAATGTTCAACCTCAAAAATTACAAAGTTCTTCTACGCAGAAAAAATCGTACGAAGGAATTGTAAAGCATAAAATTGTTTTGAACGATAAAGGTTCGAATAAAGAAACATATCATATCGAAATTGCAGATGATGAGCAAGTCGATTACGAACCTGGCGATGCTTTGGGTGTTTATCCAAAAAATAATCAAACCGAAATTTTAACGATTGCAAAATTTTTCAATGAAGAAAATCGCGCAAAAGAACTTGAAGAAAAAAATATTAGAGCACTTTCTAAAAAATCAATCGATCAATTTGCAACAATTTTAAATGTAGAAATTATTGAAACTAAAATTGATTTAATTGATTTGTTGATAAAATATTATTCGTCAGAATCTACAATAAAATTTGATGATATTTTAAATCTTTTGCATCCAATTGCACCACGTTTATATTCGATTTCATCATCGAATGAAGCACATGATAACGAAATTCATTTAACGGTTAGTCTGAATACTTTTTCAGTTTCTGATCAACAAAAAACTGGATTATGTTCTCAGTTTTTAGCAGATTTTGAGCATGATAAATCCATAGAATTTTACATTCATAAAAATAAAAATTTCAAACTTCCAGATGAAAATCAATCGGTAATTATGATTGGTCCGGGAACAGGAATTGCACCTTTTCGTAGTTTTTTGACACATCGTGATGCAATTGGCGCAGAAGGTAAAAACTGGTTGTTTTTTGGTGAACAACATTTTGTTTCGGATTTCTATTATCAAACTGAAATTCAGGAATGGCTTTCAACAGGAGTTTTAAGCAAATTAGATACAGCTTTTTTGAGAGATCAAAAACATAAAATTTATGTGCAAGATCGAGTGAAAGAACGAGGAAAAGAACTTTACAATAGGTTAAACGAAAGTGCGTATTTGTATGTCTGTGGTCAAAAAGATGGAATGAGTACAGATGTAGAAAGTGCTTTGATCGAGTTAATAGCATAAGAATCAAATCAAGAGGAGGTTTCAGCGAAAAATTTTCTGGAACAATTAGAAGAAAAAGGTCGCTACTAAAAAGATGTTTACTGATCAACCAACAACTAACAAAATGAGTACAGAAAAACAATGTCCTATAGAAGGAATTAAAATAAAAAGTGACGGACTTCGCGGTACGTTAAAAGAAAGTATAGAGCTGGATAATCACACTGGAAATGTACGTGCAGATGACGAAGCTTTGGTAAAATTTCACGGAATGTATGTGCAAGATGATCGCGATAGACGAGAAGAATGCGCAGAAAAAAAGTTAGACAAATTGTATTCGTTTATGATTCGTTTGCGTATTCCGGGTGGAATTATAGACGCTGATAAGTGGTTGGCAATTCATGAAACTTCTGAACAATATGGAACAGGCGTTTTGAAAATTACAACGCGTCAAACCATTCAATTGCACAGAATTTTGAAACATCAATTGCGTCCAACTTTACAATCGTTTGACCAAGCAACGTTAGATTCTATCGTAGCTTGTGGCGATGTAAACCGAAATGTAATTGCGAGTTCTCATCCGTTGCTTTCGCCAATTCATGCTCAAATTCATGCATATGCAGATAAATTATCAAAACATTTGTTGCCTAAAACACGAGCTTATTATGAGATTTTTGTGGATAATAAAAAGATTTACGAACGCGAAACAGAGAAAGATGATTTGTATGAAGACCGCTATTTACCTCGAAAATTTAAAATTGCAATTGCTATTCCGCCAACTAATGATGTAGATGTTTTTGCAAATGATTTGGGACTGATTGCGATTATCGAAAATAATGAATTGAAAGGTTTCAATATCGCTGTTGGTGGAGGTTTGTCAACAACTCACGGAAATCCAAATACATATTCGCGTTTATCAACCGAAATTGGTTTTGTTGATTCTGAAGAAAAAGTGTTGAAAGTTGCTTATGAAGTATTGACAATTCAGCGTGATTTTGGGAATCGTGGCGATCGAAAATTAGCGAGACTAAAGTATACAGTTGATAAATTAACGGTTGATGGTTTCAAGTCTGAATTAGAAAAACGTGTTAGTTTTAAATTAGAGCCTTCTCAGCCTTATCAATTTACGGAGCGTTCTGATATTTATGATTGGCGACAAGTGAATAACAGAATGTGGTATTACACTTTATTTGTGGAGAATGGAGTTGTACAGTCTAATCAGAAAGCATTTTTACATGAATTGGCTTTATTAAATATCAATAATTTTATTTTTATAGCGAATCAAAATTTATTGTTAGGTGAGATTTCAATTGAAAATAAAGCTATAGTTGAACAGCTTTTAGAAAAGTATTCTATTCACAAAGATATTAGTGAACTTAGAAAAAATTCGATGGCATGCGTGGCTTTACAAACTTGTCCATTGGCTTTAGCAGAAGCGCAACGTTATTTGCCAGAATTGGTGAATAAAATAGAGCCTTTGCTAGAAAAACATCAACTTCAAAATGATGATATTTCTATTTGTATGACGGGCTGTCCAAATGGTTGCGGTCGTTCGTATGTTTCGGAAATTGGTTTTGTAGGGACTTCTGCTGGACATTATAATTTGAGGTTGGGTGGAGATCGATATGGTGTTCGTTTGAATAAAATTTATAAAGAAAAAGTCAATGAGACTGAGATTTTGAATGAGCTAGATCAAGTTTTCGAAAGTTATACAAATGAAAAAATAGACAATGAAACATTCGGAGATTTTACCTATCGAAAATATTTTTCGGTTAATTAGTTAAATCCCTTTAAGAACAATGAAAAATAATTTATTCCCGATATTTTTAAAAACAGAACATTTGCGCTTCCTGATTGTTGGCGGAGGAAATGTAGGATTAGAAAAGGTTACGACGCTAATCAAACAAAATCCTTCGATCAATTTGAAAGTTGTAGCAAAGGATTTTAAACAAGAATTGAAAGATATTTTTGCTCAACATTCAACAATTAAACACGAAACTCATGCGTTCGAATCGAGTGATTTGGAGGATGTAGATTTAGTGATTGTTGCAACCGATAACAAAGAAACTTCGCAAGAAGTGAAGCAAAAAGCAAATGAAAAAGGAATTTTGGTTAATGCAGCTGATCAGCCAGATTTGTGCGATTTTTATTTAGGTTCGATTGTGAATAAAGGTCATCTTAAAATTGCGATTTCTACAAATGGACAATCTCCTATAATGGCAAAACGTTTGAGAGAGTATTTTTCTGATGTTATTCCAGATTCAATTGATGAAAACATTGAAAGTTTAAATAAAATCAGAAACAATCACAAAGGAGATTTTAATCAAAAACTAACTGATTTGAATCATTTAACGTCTTCATTCGAAGGGAAAAAATCGACAAAAAAATACAAACGTTTAGTAACCGAAATTACCTTGGTATTCTTCGCATTATTCTTAGGATATGCTTTGTCATCAATCGTCAGTTTTTCGGAAGCGAAAGATTTTGTGATTCACATTCCAAATGTTTTTTACATTATGTTGGCTGTTGGCTTTTTCGCTCAAATGGTAGACGGAGCAGTTGGCTTGGGATATGGTGTAACGTGTTCCACAAGCATGATGTTGTTTGGTGTCAATCTGCCCTCGATAAGTGGTAGTATTCATACTGCCGAAATGTTTTCGAGCGGAATTAGTGGTTTTTCGCATTATAGATTTGGAAATGTAAACAAAAAATTATTATTGGCATTGGCTATTCCAGGTGTTATTGGAGCAGTTTCGGGATCATTATTATTGGTTTATTTGGGAAACAAATATGAAACAATTACTTACGGAATTTTAGCTTCGTATACGTTGATCATCGGAATTCGATTAATTATTTTAGCATTCAGAAAAAAAATCGAACGCAAAAAAGTAAAACGGGTTGGATTTTTAGGATTTGCTGGAGGTTTTTTAGATGCTTTTGGTGGTGGAGGTTGGGGACCTGTCGTGACATCAACTTTATTAGCAAAAGGAAAAAAATCAAACTTAGTAGTAGGAACAGTTAGTTTAGCCGAGTTTTTTGTGACACTTTCTGCATCGTTGACTTTTTTTGCAGCTTTGGGCGTAAGTCATGGTTTTATCATTGCAGGTTTAATAATTGGAGGAGCTTTAGCAGCGCCAATTGCTGCGAAATTAGCAGGCAAAATACCTCAGAAAGTTGCTATTTTGGCTGTAGCTTTTTTAGTGATCACATTTAGTATTCGAATTCTTTTTAAAATTTTCTAAATTTTATATATCATTTCTAACAATCAAAACACTCTTCATCTCGCATGTTGAGTGTTTTTTATTGTTCATTTGTCCCGTCCTGAAATAG
>NZ_DDBA01000018.1:0-51367 GCF_002333005.1 Empedobacter sp. UBA2044 | reverse complement strand
ATTTTTTCAGGACGTTACAGATGTTGAATGATTAATCCATCGCTTTCAGTTCATTTAAGAAATCAACAATATCTTGTCCAGAATAATCCGCCATTCCCATTGTTGTATGTGCAATATTTCCTTTCTTGTCTAAAATAACTGTTGTTGGTAACGAACCATTAAAAAACTCAGTAGGAATAGATGAATTTGGATAAACTACAGGCAACGATAAATTTTTACGTTCCATAAATTTTGCTACTTTATCACGTTTTCCTTCTACTTCAACCGTCAAAATAACGATTTCGTTATCATCTTTTACTTTATCATAAAGTTTTTGAATTGATGGCATTTCCGCGATACAAGGCGGACACCAAGTTGCCCAAAAATTCATGAAAACAACTTTACCTTTTAAATCCTCCATGTTGATTGCTTTTCCGTCAGCATACACCATTTCGAACGTATAATTTGCTTCAGATTTTGGTTGAGTTGTTGGTTCAATTTTTTCTAATTTCGGTTCAAATAAGCCTAATTTCATTAAACCTTGTTGCATCATTGCTTTAGCTTCTGGCACAAAAAGTAAGACCAAAGCCAGCGCACCTATGATAATTGTTGAATAATTTCTTTTTAACATTGCTATAAATTTGTTATTGTTTGTTCCCATTGTAATCCGCTTATATCGGTTAAAACTACTTTGTGAATTTTGTCTGAAATATCAAAATTCAGATTTGCTTTCGCTCCCAAAGGTAACACCAAACTGTGTTTGTGCGGTGTAACTTTTGATACATAATAATTCGAAATTTGTTGTTTGTCCAAATTAGATAACTCTTGCATATCCAAACTTTCAATTATTTCATTTTGATGATTATGAAAATCAATTTGGATTAAAAAAGAGCCATAAACATCAGCGCCTTCTATTCGCATTACATCAAATGAAACCTTGTTTTGATATTGTTTCAAATTAGATATTTCCACTTTTGGTTTGACAGATTTATTGTGTAAAGTCCCGTAAACTCCACCATGAAAAACCTGATTTGTAAACAAAGTAACGAATAAAATAAAAAAACTAAAACCTACAAAATAAGGTCTATACTTTTTGATTGAAATTGAATTCCAATTATTTTCTTGTTGAATAAATTGATTTTTATTGAAAAAATAATCCAACGAAATTTTTCCTGAACCAGCCTGAAATAGCGTAAAACCTCCAGCTAATCCTAAAACACCAATTTGCCATTCATCCAGACAAGTTGTACCAATCCAGCCGGAACCAAGTAAAATTCCTATTGCCAAAAAGAAAACGGCTATACTCATGATTCGTGTTTTGTAACCAAGCATTAAGAGTAAGCCTACAACGCCTTCTACAATTGTGAAAATCCACATATTCCAAAGCAACGCTTCAGGATTTTCGACTAAATATTGAATAAGTGGTTTGATGAAAAGGGCATTTGGTAAAAAATGATTGAATTTTTCGCCAATATAACCCGCAGCTTCTGGATCGAGTTTATTTTCTAAAATTAAACGCCTCCAAAAGGCAGAAAAGTACGTCCAACCAATGACTAAACGTAACGCCAATACAGCATTACCCATTGATAAAACAGATTTATTTTGCATGAATTTTTATATAAGTGATTGAATATTGTTGTCTAAATTAATTAAGGAAAATTAAGACATCAACGAATACTTCAATTGCTTATACAACAGATAAAAAGGTATTTTTGGTGATTGAATTTCATTCGAATCAATATCTTCTTCGATTAATGAAGAACGTGCTAACCCAATGAAATGAATAGATGAATCTGGTAAATCAAAATTCGGAACATCAAGATTTTTTGTCGATTTTTTAATCGTTTCAAACTTGACAACCGAACATGAATTCGAATGATTTTGATTAATTTTGACTTGAGAAGTTTTCGTTTGATGAACATTTTCTACGTCCAAAATCGTATGAATAGAAGCTTTAATGCTACATGGTGTAAGTAGCACAAAAATTGAAGAGATGATTAAAACGAAACTTCTAAAATTCATGGAACGAAACTAATCATTAATTTTCAATAAAAACCAATTCACAATTAAACTTTAAGAAATTATTAGAATTTCTATCTTTGTCTTGATGAAAGAAAAACCACTATTTTTTGTTTTAATAATTCTAACACTTTTACTTTTTGTTTTGAGTTTAAGTGTTGGAAAAGTCTCGATTTCTTTCATCGAAATTTTTAATGTGTTTTCTGGTCACTCAGACGAAATGTTGCATAATCTTGTTCTTAATTTTCGTTTACCAAAATCATTAACTGCTTTATTGGTCGGAATTTCGTTGCCAATTTCAGGTTTTTTAATGCAAGAATTATTCAAAAATCCGTTGGCAGAACCTTCTGTTTTGGGAATAACTTCGATGGCAAGTTTAGGCGTTGCGATTGTGATTTTTCTTTTTTCGATGATTGGTTTAGAAGAATTTCTTAATAATCCTTGGTTTACAATTATAGCTTCATTTTTGGGCGCAATTGTTGCGTTGTTTTTGGTTATTTCATTATCATTTCGTGTCAAATCATCGGCATCTTTGGTGATTATAGGATTTATGATTGCAGGTTTAGCAGGCGCATTAATAGGCATGATGCAATATTTTGCTCCTTCCGATAAAATAAAAGCGTATTTAGTTTGGGGATTTGGCTCATTAAGCGGATTGTCTTGGGAACAATTAAGCGTTTTTGGTTTATTTGTTTTGAGTGGAATCATCATTTCATTATTTGCTTTACGTGGAATTACAGCCTTGTTATTGGGCGAAAAATATGCACAATCATTAGGAATTAATATCAAAAAATTACGTTTTACGATTTTAGTTTCGACAGCATTATTAACGGCGTCAGCTACGGCTTTTGCAGGACCAATTAGCTTTATAGGATTGGCAGTTCCACATATTTGCAGAACATTATTACGAACAGGTGATATGAAAATTTTGTACCGATGGATTTTCGTATCGGGTATATTTTTTATGCTGTTATTTTCGATTTTGACAGAAGTTTTTCCGTTTGGAACTTTACCGATTAATATTATTACAGCGTTGTTTGGTGCGCCAATTGTCATTAGTATTTTGTTGAATAATAAAAACGAAGTTCGATGAAAAATACCATTTTGAAATTAGAAAATGTTTCAGTTGGATATGGTTCTAAAGAAATTGTTTTAGCTATAAATGCGACTATAAATTCGAATGAATTAGTTGCTGTTTTAGGAAAAAATGGTGCAGGAAAATCAACGTTGATTAATTCAATTTTAGGCTTTCAGAAAACGTTGAATGGAGAAATTTATTTAGAAAATAATTCAATCAAAAAATTATCTTCTCAAGAAATAGCACAGCAAATTGCGGTTGTTTTACCACGTTTGTCAATTGTTCCAAAGATTAAAGTTTCGGAATTGGTTGCGATGGGACGTTTGCCTTATAACAAGGTTTTGAAAAAGATTTCTGAGGAAGAACAAAACTTAATTGATGAGGTATTAGAATTGGTCGGAATTACAAATTTAGCAAATCAATTTGCAAATGAAATTAGTGAAGGTCAATTGCAATTGGTGATGATTGCGCGTGCATTGTGTCAAGATGCGAAATTGGTGATTTTGGATGAACCGACTTCTAATTTAGATTTAGCGAATCAATATCGAATTTTCAATTTACTGAATGAATTAAAATCGAAAACGAATAAATCATTTCTAATGATCACACACGAAGTTGATTTTGCTTTAGAGAAAGCGGATAAAATTTGGTGGATTGAAAATGGAAATCTTTTCGAAAATATTCCAGAACAAATGGCTTTTGAACATCAAATTATTCAGAAGTTATCCAATCAAAACCTGATATATGATGAAAAAAATAATCGCTTTTCGACACAAAAATCATTTTCTAAAACGATTGGTGTAAAAGGAAATTCGGAATTGGCTTTTTGGGTAAAAAATGCCTTAATTCGGAATGGAATTTCTGTTGAAAATAATGCGGAAAATCATATTGAAATCACAGAAAATAACATCATCTTTGAAGGAATAAAGTTTGAAACGATAGAAGAAATTGTAAATTTTGTACAACACTATGAAAAATATAATTGTAACGGGAGCGAGTAGAGGAATTGGTTTTGAATTGACAAAACAACATTTGGAATTAGGAAACCGAGTGTTGACAGTCTCTCGAAATGTAGATAAATTGAAGGAATTAACGGCGTTTGCAAAAGAAAATCAATATCAGTTTATCGATGTTGATTTGTCTAATTTTGATGAGATTTCAGAAGTTTTGAAAGCTGTGGAATCTTGGAATAAAGTAGATGTTTTGTACAATAATGCAGGAGTTTGTATCAACAAACCATTTATAGAAATTCAACAAGAGGATTTGTTAACTTCTTGGCAGATTAATTTTATGGCACCTTATCGCTTGATACAAGTTTTGATGCCAAAATTTGATACATCTTCTCATGTAGTTAATATTTCGACAATGGGAGCTGTACAAGGTTCAGTGAAATTTCCTGGTTTGTCTGTTTATTCGTCTTCAAAATCTGCAACGGTTAATTTGACTGAATTGTTAGCAGAGGAGTTGAATGAACTTGGACCAAGAATAAATGCAGTAGCTTTGGGAGCGGTACAAACAGAAATGTTAGAAGAAGCGTTTCCGGGATATATTGCGCCTTTACAACCAGATGAAATGGCCGAATATTTGGTAGATTTTGGATTGAATGGTTGGAAATATTTCAACGGAAAAATTCAACAAGCTTCTATTTCTACACCTTAAGAAAAATAGACTTTAGATAAATTGTAAAAGTCGCTCTTGTGCGACTTTTTTTATATCTTGTAATAAATTAACATTTTATGAGATATTTAATCGCGATGATAGCTTTAATAGCTACGGTTTTTAGCTGCAAAAAACCTTCTAATTATTTAGTCAAATATAATTTCAATTTTATTCCAGATTCTTTAAATAAGTCAGATATAAAAGTTGATGAAATGATTCTCCATACAAATAAGTTGGGCTATACATTTTTATCTAATGATTTGTTTATTGCTGATACAACAGATGGAAATATTGCAGATTTAATTAAAAATAAGATTAGTATAAATGATCTTTTGCAGATGAAAACGTCTCCAAATAATGATTTGAGATTATATTTTAGAAATGATTCTAATCTTTATTATATCAAATCTTCGGTTAATCGTCTAAATTATAGTTTTGAAGACAATGTACCAGAAATTTCATGGAAATTATTAAATGAAGAAAAGAAAATCAATAATTATAAAGTAAAAAAAGCTACAACAAATTTATTTGATAGAACTTGGGAAGCTTGGTATACAGAAGATATTCCTGTGTCTTATGGGCCTTACAAATTTCATGGATTACCAGGTTTAATTTTGGATATAAAAGATTCTAAAGGTTACTTTCATTTTGAGCCAATTAGTATAAAAGAAAACGAAGATGATGTTGAATATCCGATTTATAAGGATTTTAATAAGATTAATTCGCAAAAATCTGAATTTGTAAAATATATCAAAGATTATAAAGAAAATCCAGAAGTTATCACTGCAAAAACGGGAGAAAATGCAAAGATTGATCAAGAAAAAAAACTTAAAAAGAAAGAAGAATTAAAGAAACTTAATAACTCTATCGAGAGAGATTTACAGTTTAATATTAAATAATTTTAGCTTGATAGAACTCGTTTTTCTAAAATTTATTTCAACGGAAAAATTCAACAAGCTTCTATTTCTACACCTTAAGAAAAATAGAATTTAGATAAATTGTAAAAGTCGCTCTTGTGCGACTTTTTTTATTGATTCAAAACTCGTTTTCTAAAAATATATATCAACGGAAAACTGCGTAAAAACATCCAAATGCCAAATGCAATCCAAATTCCATAAATACTTAAACCAAAGTAATCTGCAAGATAAATGGTTGGTAGAAAACCAAGAAATGTTGCGACAATTAAGTTGTTTCGCAAGAGTTTTGCATCGCCCATTCCTTTGAAAAAACCATCAAAAATATAAGCCAATGTGTTGATTGGTTGCATTAATAAAACCATCCAAAATACAGAGTTGAAAATAGTCAAAACATTCGGGTCTTGATTGAAAATTTGCCCAATTTGATTGTAAAAAATGAAACAAATAGTAATTAAAATACACGCAATTAAAACAGAATATTTGGAAATATCTTTGCTTAAAATCCAAAGTTTAGGATAATTTCGTTCGCCTTGTAATCGTCCTGCCATAGCATTTCCTGCACCTGCATAACCATCAATAAAAAATGAAAAGAATAACCAAATATTCATCAAAATACTTTGCGCGGCGATATAATCTTTTCCATAATCGGTGGCGTAAGAATTGGCAAGAAAAAATGCAACATTCAACGAAGCTGTTCGTAAAATAAAATTGAAACTTAAGTTGACATATTTCTTAAAAAGTGGATGAATGGTTTTTCCTGGATTTAACCCAAATGAAGTTTTCGTGAAATAGTAGTAAAACGCCATAATTACCATTATCAATTGTGCAATAAGACTTGCATAGGCAGCGCCTTTGATATGATAAGCAGGAATTATTCCATTTACTCCAAAAATTAAAATATAGTCTAAAAACACATGAACAAAAGCAGCTGTTAAACTACATTTCATTGCCCAAACGGTGTTTTGCATTCCTCTAAATGCTCCAAAAAGAGTGAGCGAAATAAGTGTTAATGGAAAACCAAATGCTCTGATTTTGTAATAATCGACCGAAAATTGAAGAACCAAATCTTTTGCATTGTATAGTTCGAATAGATTTTGTGCAAAAAAATACGTTGGTATAAAGATAAGTAAACTCAAAAATAGATTGAAATACAACGCTTGCGGAACTAAAGTTTTGAGACTTTCCAATTTATTTGCTCCAAAACTTTGCGAAACCAAAGACGAAATAGAGGTTTTGGTTTGGGCAACAATCCAGATAATTCCTGAAAGAAAAGAACCAACTAAACCAGTCGCAGCAAGTGCTTCGACCGAATATTCTTTTACATTACCCACCATCGCAATATCGGTTAAGGTAATAAGAGATTCGGCAATCCCCGAAAAAATAGTAGGAATCGCTAATTGATTAATTTGTTTGAAGGTAATTCTATCCAAAACCAAACTCATTACGAAAAATTATTTTTTTACGCGTTTGTATGGTGGTTTGTTTTTGATGATTTGACTCAACATAAATAAGGTAGTTCCGACCAATGTGAAATAACCCAAAAGTGGTAAGCCTGGAATATGATAATCGTTGTATTTGAACATGAAAATACACGCTAAATATCCAGCGAAAATCAAATAATAGATTACTTTTTTGAATGATCCGTAAGTAAATTTTCCTCGAATATATTCAATCAAATTCAATAGAATTAAGAAGAAATAAAAACCGAAAAAGATGTAGCGTAATGGATTAATCGGGCGATCGGTTGTTCTTATATTCACCATTAAATTGTAATTGTAAACACCGTTATAAATTAATAACAATAAGATAAGAACGATAATTATACGAAGTATTTTCATAAAGTATTTTTGCATTAAAAAAGCTGTCGAAACAGCTTTTTGATTTTATTTTACAGGTTTGAAATCTAACGAAAGCGAATTCACACAATAACGTAAACCAGTTTCTGTAGGTCCGTCATCAAAAACGTGTCCTAAATGGCTTCCACAATTTCCGCAAAGAATTTCTGTTCTCTTCATTCCGTGCGAAGTGTCTACACGTTCTACAATTTTCCCTTCTTTTATTTCTTTGTCAAAACTTGGCCAACCACAATGTCCATCAAACTTAGAAGAAGAAGAAAACAATTCTTCTCCACACGCATTACATGTATAAATTCCGTTTTCGAAATGCATGTTGAATTTTCCTGTAAAAGGACGTTCTGTTCCAGCTTCTCTTAAAACATAATATTCTTCAGAAGAAAGTTCTTTTTTCCATTCTTCGTTTGACTTATTGATATTGAATTGAGGTTTTTCGTTCATCGTAACAGTGTTTGAAGGTTGTTCTACTTTAGCATCTTCTTTCTTGTGTTGAGATGTACAAGCAGCCATAAGGCTCATTATTAATCCAACAACAAAAAAAGAAGTATATTTTTTTAGGCAATCCATTGATTATATTTTTCAAAAGCTTGTCTGATTTCTTCTTCAGTACAAACTACATCATAACGACAATTTCCAATCTTGTTGATCAAACTAAAGTTGATTGAATTGTTTTGATTTTTTTTGTCGTGTTTCATCCATTCCATTAAGTTCGGAAAAATTTTCATATCAATTGTATTTAATGCATACATTGACGAAAAACTTTCGCAAACCTCTTCCACATCAGCTTTAGAAATTAATTCTTGATCATAACTAAGGAATGTCTCAATAATCATTCCGATTACAATTGCTTCTCCATGTAAAAGCGGAAAATCAGTTTCTAAAGATTCACTTTCTATAGCATGACCTATTGTATGACCAAAATTTAAAATTTTGCGTTCACCTTTTTCATATGGATCATTATCAACCACATTTTCTTTGATATGAATAGAATCCATGATAAAAGGAGCTAAAGATTCGGCATCGTGCGAAGGTAATTGCACCAAATTATCCCAATGATCACGGTTCTTGATTAAACCATGTTTTAACATTTCGGCTAAGCCAGATTTTACTTGACGTTGCTCTAATGTCAACAAAAATTTAGGATCAACTAACACCATTTCTGGCTGTGTAAATGTCCCAATCATGTTTTTCATTCCTTCCAAATCAATTCCATTTTTTCCACCAGCAGAAGCATCAACTTGCGATAATAACGTAGTTGGAATGTTGATGAATTTGATTCCACGCTTGAAAGTAGAAGCCATAAAACCTCCCATATCGGTTAAAACTCCACCACCAACATTAATAACTAATGAATGACGATCTGCACCCAACTCGCTTAATGCTAACCAAAGATTAGTTACAGTATCGATGTTTTTATTTTCTTCTCCAGAGTCAATTTCAAGGATTTCGTAAGCAGAAATATTGTCCAAATCGGCTAATAATAGCGGTAAACAATGCACATGAGTGTTCTCATCTACCAAAAAGAAGATAGAAGAAAAAGTGTTATTTGCAAGGTAATCGTCTAATATATATGCGATTGAACCAAAATGAATCGGAGCTGATTTCAAAATGAAAAATGTTTTTAAAATGTGCCTAAAATTACGACGACCTTTTTACATCAACCAAATATTTTGAATGATTTATTTTAGGAGGGCTGTCGATAGAATCTATATTGATATTATCGACTTATAAAATAATTATTTTTAAATTTGCACAAATTCATAGATCAATGAACATAGTTCTTTTTGATGGCGAAGAATGGGAAGATTTTTTGCCCCTAACATTTACAAGACCTGTAGCTGCCCTAAGAATGGGGATATTGAGTTTTGCAGAACGTTGGGAAAAAATACTAAATACAGAGGTTTCTTATCAAACGAAACCTTATTTGCAAGAAAAATTTCCTGCTAAACTTCAAACAGAAAATACATTTATCAACCCAACTTTTTTTCCGAATGAAAAATTAATTGAAGCGATAAAGAATTTAAAACCAAACCAAACCCTAATTTTTGACAATCAACTTGTAGCAGTTAAATCAACTGAAGAAACTCCAAAAATCACATCAGATATTATTCAATTTGAAGATGAAGTAATTCATCTACAACATTCTTGGGATCTGTTTACTTACAATTTCCAGGCAATTGAATTTGATTTTGATTTGGTGACAAAAGGAAGAACTTCTCAATCAATATCTACAACCAACCAAGTTTTAGCTCCTGAAAAAATATTTATTGAAGAAGGTGCGAAAGTTGAATTTTCTATTTTGAATGCATCAGAAGGTCCAATTTATATTGGAAAAGATGCCGAAATTATGGAAGGTTCTATGATTCGTGGCGGATTAGCTTTATGCGAGCATGCAAAAATAAATATGGGTGCAAAAATATATGCTGGTTGTACGATTGGTCCTTTTTGTAAAGTTGGTGGTGAATTAAATAATTCAATCCTAATAGCATATTCAAATAAAGGACATGATGGGTTTTTAGGGAATTCTGTAATTGGAGAATGGTGCAATTTAGGCGCGGATACAAATAACTCAAACTTGAAAAATAATTATGCAGAAGTAAAGTTATGGAGTTATAACCAAAAAAGATTTGTAAAAACAGGTTTGCAATTTTGTGGTTTAATAATGGGCGATTATGCTAAATCTGCAATCAATACACAATTTAATACTGGTACAGTTGTTGGAGTTTGTGCGAACGTTTTTCAATCAGGTTTTCCACCAAATATGATTAAACATTATAGTTGGGGTGGACAATCAGACGCTCCTGTTTTTAATTTTGATAAAGCTTGTGAAGCTGCAGAAAAAATGATGGAAAGAAGAAAAATTGCTTTTACACTTGCTGATAAAAGAATTTTAGAACATATTTTTAATTTAAATAATAACTAATTTAATAACGAGTAAATCATAAGAATTTAAGTTTAAAATTGTAATATGATTAATTTTACGTGTTAATCTTTTAACAATTAATTAAAAAATCCTTAATTTTGCTTTTTGTTAGAAAAGAATATTTGTGAAATGACTGGTAAATATAAAAACGTTTTAGAGTTAATTGGAGATACTCCATTAGTTCAGTTAAACAGAATTAACCAAGACATTCCAGGCGAAGTTTATGCAAAGTTAGAATGTTACAATCCTGGACATTCAACAAAAGACAGAATAGCTTTACATATTATAGAAGAGGCTGAAAAAAATGGTCTATTAAAACCTGGTGCTACGATTGTAGAAACAACTTCAGGTAACACTGGATTTGCTGTAGCTATGGTGGCTATCGTAAAAGGGTACAAATGTATCTTAGCGGTATCGGATAAAACAAAGGCAGAAAAGATTTCATTTTTAAAAGCGATGGGAGCAAAAGTATTTTTGTGCCCTGCGAATGTACCTGCTGATGATCCAAGATCATATTACGAAGTAGCAAAACGTATTGCTGCGGAAACGCCAAATTCTCTTTATATTAATCAATATTTTAATCAAGGGAATACAGAAGCTCACTATTTAACAACAGGTCCTGAAATCTGGAATAAAACAGAGGGTAAAATTACTCACCTAATCGGTTGTACAGGTACAGGAGGAACTTTGACAGGTAGTGCACGTTATATAAAAGAGCAAAACCCAGATGTGAAAATCATCGGAGTTGATGCTTATGGATCAATTTTGAAAGGTTATCACGAAACTGGAAAAATTGATCAGAATGATATCTATCCTTACAGAATCGAAGGAATGGGAAAAAATTTAGTTCCTGGAGCTTTAGATTTTGAAATGGTTGATTCTTTTATCAAAGTGACAGACGAAGAAGCTGCTTATCGTACAAGAGAAATTGCTTTGAAAGAAGGAATTATGGCAGGATATACTTCTGGTGCTGCAACACAAGCATATAAACAATTGGCTGAAGCTGGAGAATTTGACGAAAATTCTTTAGTTGTAATTTTGTATCCAGACCACGGATCTCGCTATATGACAAAAGTTTTTAGTGATGATTGGATGGCAGAGCAAGGCTTTACAAATAGTAGACTCAATGGCTTAGAAGCTCGAGCAACAGTCGAAAGAATCAAATAATACGTATATTTGTAAAAATTAAATATTTAAAGTAGGTAGTGTTCATTCACTTTCTACTTTTTTTCAATTAATAAAAAATTAAACTATAATAAAATGGACATTTTTGAACGTTTAAAACAGAACCCTGGACCATTAGGTCAATTCGCTGATTATGGTGAAGGTTATTATGTTTTTCCACAGTTAAAAGGAGAAATTGGACCCGTAATGGAATTCCAAGGTAAAAAAGTAATTACTTGGTCAATCAATAACTACTTAGGTTTAGCTAATCACCCAGAAGTTCGTAAAGCAGATGCTGATGCTGCGGCACAATATGGTATGGCTTATCCAATGGGAGCTCGTGCAATGTCTGGTCAAACAGATTATCACGCTCAATTAGAGCAAGAATTGGCTGATTTCGTTCAAAAAGAATCTGCTTATTTAATGAATTTCGGGTACCAAGGTATGGTATCTACAATTGATGCTTTAGTATCTAAAAATGATGTAATCGTTTATGATGCTGAATGTCATGCTTGTATTGTTGATGGAGTTCGTTTACACTTTGGTAAACGTTTTATTTACCAACACAACAACATCGAAAGTTTTGAAAAAACAATTGCTCGTGCTCGTAAATTAGCTGATAAACAAGGAGGCGGAATTCTAGTGATTACAGAAGGTGTTTTTGGAATGACTGGTAAGCAAGGTATTTTGAAAGAGATTGCTGCTTACAAAGATGAATACAAATTCCGTTTATTAGTAGACGATGCACACGGTTTTGGTACATTAGGTAAAACTGGAGCTGGAGCCGGAGAGGAGCAAGGTTGTCAAGATAAGATTGATATCTATTTCTCAACTTTTGCAAAATCTATGGCAGGTTTCGGAGCATTTATTGCAGGTAACAAAGATATTATTCGTATTTTAAAATATAACTTACGTTCTCAAATTTTTGCTAAATCATTGACAATGCCAATGGTAATCGGAGGTTTAAAACGTCTTGAGTTATTACGTTCTCAACCAGAGCTTAAAGATAAGTTATGGCACAATGTAGAAAAAATTCAGAAAGGATTAGAAGAAAGAGGATTTGATATTGGAGGTTCTAACACATGTGTTACGCCAATCGTATTGAATGGTTCTCCTATCGAAGCGACTGTATTGGCAAAAGAAATGCGCGAAGAATATGGTATTTTCGTTTCTGTAGTAGTTTATCCAGTTATTCCAAAAGGAATGATTATTTTCCGTATTATTCCAACTGCTGCTCACGAAGACGAACACATCGAATATACGTTAAACTCATTTGCTGAGATTAAAGATAAATTAGCTGACGGATATTACAAACGCAAAGCAGAAGAATTGAATGTTGATTTTGTTCAATACTAAAATAAATATTCAATCAAATAATAGAAAAACCCTAAACTGAATTAGTTTAGGGTTTTTTGTTTGTATTCTGTTCAAAAGTTAAGTAATTATTCACTTTTTTCCATATTTGATTTACTATATTTGTTTACAAATTAGACACACAAACACACAACAATTTTAATTATGAAAATTCACAATTTTAGTGCAGGACCATGCATTTTACCACAAGTTGTTTTCGACAAAATGGCTCAAGCTTGTTTAGATTTCAACAATTCAGGAACATCAATCTTAGAAATTTCTCACCGTCGCAAAGATGCGGTAGAAGTAATTGATACAGCAAGAGCGTTGGTAAAAGAATTGATGAATGTTCCAGAAACACATGACGTAGTTTTTATGCAAGGTGGAGCTTCATTGCAATTTCCTACTGTAGCTTACAATTTATTGAAAGAAGGCGGAAAAGCAGCTTATACACAAACAGGAAAATGGGCAGAAAATGCTATCAAAGAAGCGAAGCGTTTCGGAGAAATCGAAGTTATTGCTTCTTCAAAAGATCAAAATTATAGTTATATTCCAAAAGGATATACTGTTCCTTCAGATGTTGATTATTTCCACTGCACATCAAATAATACCATTTTTGGAACACAAATGAAAGAGTTTCCAAATTCTCCAGTTCCAATAGTTTGTGATATGTCTTCGGATATTTTATCTCGCACAATTGATGTTTCTAAATTTGGTGTAATCTATGCTGGAGCCCAAAAAAATATGGGACCTGCAGGTTCTGCTGTTGCAATCGTTCAAAAAGATTTATTAGGTAAAACGGGACGTAATATTCCCGATTATTTAAACTACGAAACACATATCAAAAAAGAATCATCGTTTAATACGTGGCCAGTAATTGCAATTTACGGTGTCATGTTAAATTTACAATGGTTAAAAGAGCAAGGTGGAGTAGAAGCGATTGCAAAAATTAATACTGCAAAAGCAGATGCAATGTATGCTGAAATTGATCGTAACGGATTATTTACAGGAACTGCTGCAACAGAAGATCGTTCTCAAATGAATGCCACTTTTGTCTTAAATAACGAAGATTTCAAAGCTGATTTTGATGCAATGTTAAAAGAAGCTGGAGTTGTTTCTTTGGCTGGTCACCGTGATGTTGGTGGATACCGTGCGTCTATGTACAATGCTTTACCATTAGAATCTGTTCAAGTTTTGGTAGAAGTAATGAAACAATTTGAACAAAAATTTGGTTAATCAGCAGACATTAGATGCTAGATATTAGTATTGAGAAATATATTATCTAACATCTAAAATCTCACATCTTAATTCTATAATAATAACATGAAAATATTAGCAAACGATGGAATTTCTAAGGCAGGAATAGAAGCTTTAGAAGCAAAAGGTTTCGAAGTAATAACTGCTCACGTAGCACAAGAACAATTAGAAAATTATATCAACGAAAATGGAGTTGAAGTACTTTTAGTGCGTTCTGCGACTAAAGTTCGTCAACCTTTGATTGATGCGACAAATCTTAAAATTATCGGTCGTGGAGGAGTTGGTATGGACAATATCGATGTTGCTTATGCACGCGAAAAAGGAATTCAGGTGATTAATACGCCAGCATCTTCTTCTCAATCTGTAGCAGAATTTGTAATTGCGCATTTGTTTTCTATCGTTCGTAATTTACACCAAGCCAATCGTAATATGCCTTTAGAAGGAGATTCTAACTTCAATGGATTGAAAAAAGCTTACGCAAAAGCAATCGAATTGAGAGGAAAAACAATGGGTGTAATCGGTTTTGGCCGTATCGGTGTAGAAGTGATTCGTGAAGCGATTGGTTTAGGAATGAATATTTTAGTGTATGATAAATTCCCAGCAACACGTGACATTGAATTAGAATTTTTTGATGGTCAAAAATTAACGTTTACCATCACTTCTGTTGATTTTGATGAAGTCATTACAAAAGCAGATTTCATTTCGCTGCATGTTCCAGCACAAGATGGATATATTTTGGGTGAAAAAGAATTTGCAAAAATGAAAGATGGCGTGATTGTAATTAATACGGCTCGTGGTGGAGTAGTTGACGAGCGTGCTTTGGTTGATGCAATTGAAGACGGAAAAGTTGCTGGAGCAGCCTTAGATGTTTTTGAGAATGAGCCAACACCAGAAATGGGCTTGTTGATGAACGAATCTTTGTCATTATCTCCTCATATTGCAGGTTCTACGAATGAAGCGCAGGACAGAATTGGAACTGAATTAGCTTCGCAAATCGTTGAGATTTACGGAAAATAATTTTGAGTTTCATTCTATCTAAAACTATTCAAAATGCCTCAATTTAAACCATTCAAAGGAATTCGACCTACAGAAGAAACTTCTCAAGAATTTGTGACGCTTGCCGTTAATCAATATTCGAAAGAAGAATTGGATTATTATATCAATAACAGAGAAAACTCTTTTTTGCATATTATTTTGCCAACTTGGGACGAAACGATTCAAGATCCGAAAGAGAAATTCAGAAAAGTTCGTGAGAATTTTGAGGATTTTATTTCGAAAAAAATATTAACGCAAGACAAGTCGTCTTTTTATATTTATCAAGTCATACAGCCTGATGGACGCGAAACAAAAGGACTTTTAGGCTTGGTGAATATTGATGATTATCGTCAAAATAAAATAAAAAAGCACGAAGAAACTTTGGAGCGTCGTGTGGAATTATTTGCTGATTATTTGAAAGAATCTCATTTCCATGCGGAACCTGTTTTGTTGACCTATAAACCTGCTCAACGTGTAGATTTGTTGATTGATACGGAAATGAAACGCAAGCCGATTCTGAAAATAGAAGAAGAAAACGGAACGCAACATTTGTTGTGGAGAGTTGATAATCGTTTAAATTTAAAACAATTAAAAGATTCAATCGAAAAATTAGACGAATTGTATATTGCAGATGGACATCATCGTATGGAAAGTTCGGAGCGATACACAAAATTTGCGGTTGAAAATTCGAAAGATGAAGTCTATGGTGATGAAGCTTTTAATTATACGTTAGCACTTTTAGTTTCGAATGAAGATTTGATTATCAATGATTATAATCGATTAATTAAAGATTTAAACGGCTTAACTCCAGAAGCGTTTTTAACTGCTTTAGAAGCTGATTTTGAAATTATTCCGAAAGGTGATGAATTAGTTGTGCCAACCAAAAAACATCATATTGTGATGTATTTAGATGGTCAATATTATAGTTTATATGTCAAAAATAATTTATTGACAACCGAAGGTTTAAGCGAATTGGATACTTATATTTTCGAAGAAAATGTGATGAAACCAATTCTAAATATTCAAGATTCTAAAAAGGATAAACGCATTCATTACGAATGTGGTACGCGCAATAGAGAAGGAGTAGAAGCGCTTAAAAATAAAGTTGATCATCACGATTATATTGCAGCTTTTGCTTTTTATCCAGTGGATGTGAAGGATTTGCAATTGATTGCGGATTTAGGGCTTAAAATGCCACCAAAAAGTACATATATCGAACCAAAACCATTAAGCGGTTTTGCTGTATTTGATTTGAAAGAATAAAAAATGAGTATTCAAGAAAATTTAAAAACAATCGAAGCTACAATTCCTGCTCATGTGACATTGGTAGCGGTTTCTAAGACAAAACCTGTGGAGGATTTGCAAGAAGCTTATGCGGCTGGAATGCGAGATTTTGGTGAAAACAAGATTCAAGAAATGTGCGATAAATACGAAGTTCTTCCAAAGGATATACGTTGGCATATGATTGGTCATGTGCAAACCAACAAAGTGAAGTATATGGCGCCTTTTGTGCATTTGATACATGGAGTTGATAGTTTAAAATTGTTGAAAGAAATTCACAAACAAGCCCAAAAAAATAATCGCGTAATTGATGTGTTGTTGCAACAATTTATAGCAGATGAAGAAACAAAATTTGGCTTGGATGAAGAAGAAATTCAACAGATAATGCAAGAAGAAATTCAGCATTTACCAAATGTTCGCGTAGTTGGATTGATGGGAATGGCAACGTTTACGGAAGATGAAAGTCAAATTCGTGAAGAATTCCGTTCTTTAAAATCTAACTTTGATTCATTGAAATCTATTTATCAAAACATTTCTATTTTATCAATGGGAATGTCAGGAGATTATCAAATCGCGATAGAAGAAGGCAGTACAATGGTTCGCATTGGGAGTTCGATCTTTGGACATCGTAATTATTCGATTTAACAGAATAGTATTGCAATACAAAACCCCTGAAATTTATGTTTTAGGGGTTTATTATTTATACAACAATTTCTAAAAAGGTAAAGTGTTTAAATTGAGATTTCCACCAGAAATACATGGTTTTTATCGCTATTAGCTTCATGTAATATCGTTTCTATATTTTTAAAAACTAAGTTAGTTTGCTCTAAAATTGTTAACAGAATTTTTTTGGTTTCGCAATCTATTGGTAATTGACCAGAAATAGAATTCCATTATTCTATACATTGTGAGTAGTGTCCATTTGCAATTGGCATATTTTCTGTTTGAATAATTTTCATTTTCTTATAGGTTTTAAATATATCTTTATATCAAGATATATCACAAGTATATCAAATTAAAAAAACTATTGATAGAATTGGATCAATAATCATTATAAAAAAAATAAAACCTGAACAGATTTGTTCAGGTTCTATTCATTCAGGAATAAATTTTAACCATTTCCTCCACCGCCTCCGCCGCTTTGTTCTTGGTTAGATTTTGAGCGTTCTATATTAAATTGTTTTCCGAAATTGTAACTAATTCCAATACGATACATTCTGAAAGCTTGATTAACTCCCATATTTGTTACGTTGTTAGACGTACTTGTGTAAGTTCCATTTTTATTTTCGAAAAGGTTAGAGATATTGGCAGAGATTTGTAATTTCTTTTTAAATACCATTGCTCTCATACCAATGTTATGACGCATAAAATCTCCAAATTTGTCTAATCCATCTGTACTTTTTGTATAATATGAATAAGTGTAATTAGCAAAAAGTGTTTTCTTTTTATTTAAATCTAAATTATTTGTAATTCTAAATTCCCCATTCATTCCGTCTAATGTATAATTCATTTCAGGAATTTTACTGGTTGTTTTACGATAGAAAACATCTGCCGAAGCATTTACTTTCCACCATTTATAAGGTTTTACGTTGATGTTTTCACTTAAACCAATACTATATGTTTTTCCAATATTATAAGGCTTAGAAAGTGTAATCTTGGTATCAGGATCCATGATGCTTACTTGCTCAAAAAGATCATTCGCATTGCGGTAATACAAACTTGTTACCAATAAATCTTTATACGCATGCTCTAACTCGAAATTATTCGAATTAGAAGGTGTCAAATTTGGATTTCCTTCTGAATAATTATACTCATTTTGTTTCGTTCTTCTTGGATTTAAATACCAAATAAATGGACGATCTACACGACGACTATAGTTTAATGTAAACGAATGATTTTCCGATGATTGATACATCAAATAAGCGGTAGGATATAAGCCGTCATAAGTTTTTTCGTAATTATTTTTCGGATCTTCCATAATGCTTTTCACTTGTGCATGCTCATAGCGTACCCCAACTTTTCCTGTCAGCTTTTCACTCAATTGTTTTTCTACCGAATAATACAATGCGTAGACATTCTCTTTGTAATTGTATTTGCTTGCAAAATCGGTATCTTCATGGAAATTATCATTCGGATTAAGTTTTAAAAATCGTTGATTTTCCGCTTCATCTGTTGCCCAACGTAAACGCGTTCCATAATTCATTTTCCACGAATTAACAGGATGCTCCATATCGATACTTGCATTGAATCGGTTTGAAGAGCCGTCATTTAAGCTGTAATTATTTTCGTATTTACCAGGGATTTCTGCCCAATTAGGATCAAATTCGTTACTGATATTTTTGTTATTGCTATCGTTTCCGTTATTCGAATAGTCAAAATCGAATGTTAACTTTTTACCTTCGGTTTTGAATTTTTTGATGATATGGTAATTTAATCCCAGATAATTCCAATTCCATTTTCCACCATCCCAATTCGTCGTCATATAACGATTTGTTTTGTTGTTCACTAAATCGAAAATATCAATGACTGAATTTCCTTTACTTTCTCCTTTACCATCTGAAATATCTAAATTGAAACCTGTAATTAAGTTGTCATTGATTTGATAATCAATACCAATTCGACCACCATAATAATTGTTCTCATTTTTATTAATTCCGTCCGAAGTCCATTTTTGATCTGGATATAAAGTTGTATTTTTACTTTTACCATACCAATTTCCTAATCCACTGTAAATACTAGAAGTTAATGTCCATTTTCCTTTTCGGTAATTGATATTCCCGTTCAAATTGAATCCACCGTATTTTTGCTGGTTGTATGAAGTCGAAATAGAACCATTCAAACTTTCTTGTTTTGCATTTTTCAATACAATATTGATGATTCCACTGTTTCCTGTCGCATCGTATTTGGCTGGAGGATTTGTAATGACTTCAATTTTTTCAATATCTTCTGTTCGAATGGTTTTTAGATAATTTGACAATTGTTCACTGCTCATTTGCATTAATCGGTCATTAATCATGACGCTTACTGAACCTTTTCCTATAATCGAAATAGCATCTGTCGCTTCTTCCACCTTGATACGTGGCGCAAGTTTCAATGCATCTAAGGCATTTCCACCTTTTGCACCTTCTGCTTGATCGACATTGAAAATTAATCGATCTACTTTCTTTTCAACTAATTTTTTTTGACCTGTAACAACAGCTTCCGTTAAGGTTACATTTTCAGTTTTAGGAACTAAAATAATTCCTAAATCCGTATGATTCATAATCGTGAGAGAGGATGAATGAAGTAAAATTCCAGCTTC
Organism: Empedobacter sp. UBA2044; assembly: GCF_002333005.1. Taxonomy (NCBI): domain Bacteria; kingdom Pseudomonadati; phylum Bacteroidota; class Flavobacteriia; order Flavobacteriales; family Weeksellaceae; genus Empedobacter; species Empedobacter sp. UBA2044. The sequence continues at coordinate 31,548 of NZ_DDBA01000018.1, read as the reverse complement.
TTCAATTCTATACGTATAAGTTCCTTCTTCTAAAATAACCGTAAAGTGCCCATTTTTGTCAGTAGAAATTTCATCTATAATTTTTTCGCCTTGAAAAATGATTACATCTGCTAACGCTATTGGAGCTTGATTGGTATATTGAAAAGTTCCTTTTATTTCTTGTTGAGCAAAAGTATGAACAGATGCAATACAAATAATTGGAAGAAAATATTTTTTCATTTATAGGGTTGTTTACAAATAAGACGCATCAATCATCAAAAAGTTACAAAACTATAAGTGAAAATATCTTAAATAATAATGAATTAAAGAATCAAAAACTCCCAATAAGGGGATTATTGGGAGTGAATAAACTTATTTAAGTTCTTTTTCTAATTGAATAGATTTTGGAAATAGAATGTTGTTTTCGATGTGAATATGAGTATGCAAATCATTCTCGAATTCTTCTAACATTGCATAGGTCACGCGATAAGTGTTACACGCATCTGCTGGTGGAGTGTAATGATTGGTAAGTTCTGCAATCCTTGCAAAACGATCACCTTCTGCGGTATGTTCATGTTCCATCATGTGAACTGGATTTTCAACTGTACCAAAATGAGGAACTTCTAATTCTATTCCTCTTTTCTTTGCATGAGTCATTTTTTTGATAAATGGAAAAAGAATTAATTCTTCTTTTTTTAAATGAGCACTCAAATCTTGAGCTGTTTGATTAAATAAAGCGTTTATTTCATAAAGTACTGGATGTCTTTCACCATGAACTTTGCATAATTTGTCTAAGAAAGCGAGTAAAACAGGTATTTTTTCTTCCACATAAGCATGATGTATTTTTTCAACATATTCACTTAGCAAATCCAATGGCCACGATTTAAAATCAATTGAAGCTTCGGTTTGAGAAGGTAAATTTTCCAAATCATTATACACTTTGTTTACATCTGTAGTTTTATTTTCACAGGCTTCTTCGATGGTTCTTCCACCACGGCAACAAAAATCAATGCCATGTTTTTTGAAAATCGCCGCAGTTCTAAAATCTTCTGAGACCATTTCTCCGATTAAATCTGTTTTTATGTCCATAATAGAATACTTTTTATCTTTTATTAAATTAAATTTTTTTTGAGCCTTACAGCATTATTATTTTTTCTTTGCAATCATGACAAAAGCACACAAATGTTCTTCGTATTTTTTGAAAACTTTCTTCATTTTTATTACTCTTTCTCTCACTTCTGTTTGAGTTGCAATATTTTTTATGATAGTTAAAAACCCTGAAAATCCTTCATCATCAATTAATCTTGAAAGTTCAAGCAGGCGCATTTCAGCTGTTTTAATTTCAATAATTTCGAAACCTTCTTCTTTTACAAGAATTTTCCATTCTTCAACTGTTAATGGTCTTGCATTAACATTCATCGTAATTGCAAGCTCTTTTTGAATGTTCTTTTTGATTTCATCTGAAATATTATTCGGTTTTAATGCTAATTCATGAATTGCATAGTATCCATCTTTTTTTAGAACACGATGAGCTTCTTTTATGATTTCACTTTTACGATGATTGGCATGCATCGTTAGCATAGCTTCTCCAAAAATTTTAGTTTGAGAACAGTCATCAAGTCTTGTGTCAGCAGCATTTCCTAATTGAAAAACAGCTTTTTGATTATCAAATTTTTGATTTAAATTCTCGATAATTTTTTCGTCTAAATCAATTCCAATGTATGATGTTGGCTGTTTGTCAAGTACAATAGAAGTGGTATAACCAAGCCCAGGAGCAAATTCTACAATCGCATCATTTGTATTGATATCTAACAATTCAACCATTTCATTTGTCAACTTTTTTCCTCCAGGTCTTAGTACTTTTTTTCCTATTTTAGCAAGGAGCCAATGTCCAGACATTTTATCAATTGTATCATTTTTCATTTGAGTAAGTTTTTTATTTTCAATTGAAATAAAAAAGACCTTTTTATCTTTTATTAAGGTAAATTTTATTCTAAATTTAATTTTAGAAATACTTCTTGCGAATCTAATTTCTCAACCAATTGGTTGATAGTAGTTGTTTCTAATAAATGCTTTAAAGTATTTCGTATTTCTTTGAATTGCTGATGCAAAGGACAAGGATTTTTTTCTGAACATCGTTTTAGTCCAAGTGCACAACCACTAAAAATTTTATCTCCATCAAAATGTCTAACAATTACAGCCAACGAATTTTTCATATATTTTTCATCGAGATGAAAACCACCATTTGGTCCTTTTGTAGACTGTAAAAGATTTTTTCGAACCATTTCTTGCAAAATTTTTGCAATAAAATATTCAGGAGAATCAATTCCTTTCGCTACATCTTTTATTCCAACTCGATTTCCGTCTTTGGTTTGCTGTGCGATATAAATTACTGCTCTAACGGCGTATTCACAAGTTTTTGATAACATTTACAATTCTTTTACACTACAAATATACATCATTTCTTTAATAAAAGAGTAAAAGGTGTTTTATTAATTCTAATTATTTCCAAAATTCGTCTTCAAAATTATCAAATGGTTTTGTGTGCGAGTTTTCTAATCTTTTACCTATTTGTTTCAAATCACTTTCATCAAGATTTTCTTGTAAGTAAGGAAACCATTCACGTTCCTCGAATCGAATATGATTTTTTAATAAATGAGCAAATTTTTCTACTATTGATTTCTCTGGATGTTGAGCAATCTTTTGTGCTAAAACCTTTAATTCTTGATGTTCGGTTTTAATTTGTTGGTTGTATGTTTCGTTTGAATAGGGAAAAATAATCGTTTCTTCATGTTTAAAGTGCTCAGAAAGATGATTGTTCCAAAAATATTCAACATAAGATGCAATTCGTTCTAATGCAATATTTTTAAAGAAACCTTGTTCAATTTTCCAACTACAAAGCAATCCAAAATGATGATCCTTTGATAAAACGACAATGTGTTCACTTCTTTTCATAATTAACTGTTTTTGTGAATTAAAGTTATGACAATTTTTCACTAAAATTCTTTTTAGTATTCTATTTTAAAATTTAGACGTATTTCAGATCTTTTTTAGGTTGACATAAATGGAAAAGTATTCAATAAAAAAATCATTCTAATTTCCTGCTATTGGACTACCGAAAACTCCGACAGCTAATTCAGTCCATATTAATAAACCAATGAGTAAAACCATTATGCAGAAAAAGATTTTATTTTGTAAACGGTTAGTCAGTTGTAGAATGTAGTTTATCGTTAATCCAATAACCGAAAGTAAAATAAATGCAATAATAAAATCAAATAAACTCCAGTTGACTTCATTTGTAAATTGCATAGCAATTAGTGGAATTGTTATTATTAGACCAATTATTCCAAAAATTAAAGATTGTTTAAGGTGTATTTTTGTATTCATAACTAACTATTTATTGAAATCACTTTGAGAAATAAAGTAATAAAATAAAAATGAGATTAAAAAAAAATAGTTTAATTGATAAATTGTGAACGATTGAGTTTCGATTTAATGAAAAATTAATTTAAATCAATATTTTTCTAAAAAGCATTGTTTAAATTTGAAGTATGAAAGCAAGTTTTGAACCTTATATTTTGAAATTCAAAAATCCAAGCGGTACTTCGCGCGGTGTTTTGACAGAGAAATTGACCTATCTTTTTACATTAGAAGAAGATGGGAAAGAATATGTTGGTGAATGTGGATTGTTTAAAGGATTGAGCTTTGATGATCGTCCTGATTATGAAGAAAAATTGCAATGGGTTTGTGACAATATTGACTTAGGAGTTGATGAATTGTGGCGTGAATTGCGCGAATGGCCTTCGATTCAGTTTGGAGTAGAGCAGGCTTTTCAGAGTATGTTTGCGAATCGTTACAACGAAAATTATACAGATAAATTGAATCCTGATTTGTATGAATCAGCTTTTTCGACAGGTGATAAAGGTATTCAAACTAATGGTTTAATTTGGATGGGTTCGATTGATTTTATGCGCGAACAAATCAAAGAAAAATTAGCGATTGGTTTCAACTGTATCAAGTTGAAAATCGGTGTTGATTGGGAAAATGAGCATAAGATTATTCAACAATTAAGACAAGATTTTTCTGCAGATCAATTAGAATTAAGAGTAGACGCGAACGGAGGTTTTACGTTTGAGGAAGCAAAAGTGGTGTTGCAACAATTGGCTGATTTAAAAATACATTCGATTGAACAACCTATCAAAGCTGGACAAGTAGAGTTGATGGCAGAGTTATGCGCTGCTACACCAACACCAATCGCATTGGACGAAGAGTTAATCGGAATTGTTCATCAAGAAGATAAATTCAACTTATTAGAAAAAATCAAACCGCAATATATTATTCTAAAACCAAGTTTGGTTGGGGGAATTAGAGGTTCGTTGGAATGGATTAATGCAGCAGATACATACGAAATTCCGTTTTGGATAACATCAGCATTGGAAAGTAATATAGGCTTAAATGCTATTGCACAATGGACAGCGATTTTATATCCAGAAATGCCACAAGGATTGGGCACAGGAGGTTTGTTTACAAACAATTTCCCAAGTCGATTAGAATTAAGAGGAGAATATTTATTTCGAAACAAATTAGCATGAATAAAGTAATTATCGCATTTTTTGCAACAATCGTTTTAATGAGTTGTCAAACGACAAAAAAAACAATTGATTTAGTTGCAATTCAAAAATATCAAACCGAATTGGCGACTTTTTATACTGATCTTAAAACGACGCCATTGGTAGACGAAGAAAAAACGAATTTCAAAGGCATTACATTTTTTCCGATCAGCGAAAAATATATAGTGAAAGCGAAATTTACGCCAATCAAAGATGGAAAGGTGATTCCGTTTCCTACTTCTGCGAAAAAAATCAAAAATTACAAAGAATACGGAACGGTAACGTTCATGTTGGATAATGTTGAACAAACGCTGACGGTTTATCAATCTTCACCAATTATGGAGAAATATGCAGACAGTTTGTTTTTACCTTTTATGGACGAAACAAACGGCGTGACGTCTTATGGAGGTGGACGTTATTTGGATTTGAGTACAAAGGATTTAGGTACAACAGCCAATGAAATTACGTTGGATTTTAATCAAGTGTATAATCCATATTGTGCATATAGCAAACATTACAATTGTCCCATTCCGCCAGCGAATAATGTGTTGGATATCGAAATTAATGCAGGTGTAAGTTATCATAAATAGAATGTTGTATTTAGATTTTTCTCAACCTAACTATGATGTCAACGCTATTGAAGTTACCAACGAATTTGAACAATCCATAAAAGATTTTTTGGTTGAATGGTTTTCTGATTCTGAGGTGATGATTGCGCATACTTCGGGGTCTACTGGAACTCCGAAAGAGATTATTTTGACCAAAGAGAATATGCGAAAAAGTGCGAATATGACGGGAAAACATTTGCATTTAGAGAAAGGAAATTCGGCTTTATTGGTGATGCCTGTTACTTATATTGCTGGAAAATTGATGTTGGTTCGTGCAGTAGAAATCGGATTGAAATTGATTTGTATGCAACCAACTTCTCATATTTCTTTGAATGAAATTAATAGTGGAATTTCGCAAAATTTTACCTCGATTGATTTTGTTGCGTTAACGCCTATGCAAGTTGAAAATTCGTTAGATTTTGTTTCAAGATGTCAGAAGTTAATTATCGGAGGAGCGCCTCTTTCGGAGAAAGTGAAACAAGAATTGTTTGCTTTTGAGAACGAAGTCTACGAAACGTATGCAATGACGGAGACGATTACACATATTGCGTTTAAACAAGTTGCGAATCAAAAATATCCTAATGCAGAACAAGTTTTTGAAGCGTTTGATGAGGTAAAGATTTCACAAGATGAGCGAGGTTGTTTGGTGATTGATACGCCTTATGATGGATTGCAAGTTGTAACGAATGATGTGGTTGAATTGATTGATACACGAAAATTTAACTGGATTGGTAGAGCGGATAATGTGATTAATTCGGGTGGAATAAAATTATTTCCAGAACAAATAGAAAATAAGCTGAAATCGTTTATTCATTCTGATTTTTATATTACCTCAAAAGCAGATGAATTATTAGGTCAGAAATTAATTTTAGTGGTAGAAGGAGAGGAGAGGAGCCTGGATTTTTCTTTGGCAGATTTAACCAAATACCAAGTTCCGAAAGAGATTGTTTTCATACCTACATTTTCTCGAACGGAAAGTGGTAAAATAAAACGACAACAGTTTTAGGATCGACCTATTTTTTTATTTTGTTCGTGTATTTTACCTAAAATAGCTTAATTTTAGCACTACTAAAACTTATACTGTGGATTACAATCGACTTTTTAATGATATTTTTTTCTTGATTTTTGATGATAAAATGGATGAAAATCAATATCCAATTTGGAAAAGTTTTTCGTTTATTCACAATCCGATTCAGCAATTAATTAAGGCACAAGATTTATTAAATCAGTTGCTTCACGAATATCCAAAAGATAAAAAAGCACTTTTTCTGAAAGGAGTTGTTCAGCGCAATTTAAACTTCAACGAAGAATCGATTTTGTATCTTTTAGAAGCAAAAAAGGAAGATTATTACTTGTATGCTGCGAATTTCTACATTGCCGAATATTATATTCATAAATTGAAATTTGATGAAGCGCAAAAGTATTTGAAAGAAATTGAAATTGTGTATCCTACCAATCAACGTTTTCTTTTCTTATCGATTTTAGTGAGTTTAGAATTGTTTGAATTTGATGAAGCTAAACGATATTTGAATATTTTGTATCAATTGGTTGAGGATAAACAAGTTTTAGAATTATTGAGTAAAAACCTTCAGATTACTGAAGAAATTGTCTTGAAAACGACAAATCGATTGGTCTTAAAAAATTTCAAGTTGAGAAGTTTTAATTATAATCTTCAGCTCAAAACAAATTTGATTGCTTTTTATAAGAATTTCGCTGATATCGGGGTTAATTTTAATGGAATCAATTGTTTTATTATGGCACTTACCTTGAAGCAAATTACGTTGTATCCTACGTTTCATAATCTTGAACTTTATAATGTTCAAACGATTTTAGATTATATTGATGTTGATAAAAAAGGGATTCAAATGCGCTTAGAAGACATTGATTTTGACCATGATTTTGTCAAAAATTACCACGAATATTTAGAAGTCGAAATTCTATTGAAAGAAGATTAGTTTTTTTACTCAACTACATTTTTCTCAAGGAAATATTTTTGTTGTGATCTTGAATCGAGTTGAAGATGACTGAAGTAGTTTAGAATAATCTGAGATTCTTCGACAGGTTTAGAATGACAATAATGTCAAGTTGAGTTTATTTCAGTTTTGCATAAATAGATGAAGACTTTTCTATTGAAATGATAAATAGGTAACGTGAATAAAAGTGGACAATCAGAAAAAAAACTTTAATTTTGCTAAAATTTATAAGATGGAATTTGTTCAAGATAAGGAAGAAGTTTTTGATAACGTCGAGTTGTTTTTGGAAAGTCTAGAAGTTGGAACGGATGAAGAAAAAAAGAAATCGATTCAGTTAATCAAAAAATCAAAAACATTTTTGGTGATTGATGCGGACGAGGTGATGGTTTTTGCGCCAAGTACATTTATTGGAATTAAAGAAAATAACATTCAGCAGTTTACAGGGAAGTTATTGGAGCACGAAACTAATCCCATTCTAACGAAATTGTTCGGTTCTACACCAAAAATTGATAAAACTTTGGACGAATTATTTTTAGATTTTTGCGACGAAATAGAAGTTAATCGCAATGATGTTGGGATTTCCCGAGATTATTGGATTATAAAAAATATGTAAAAAAAAGAGCTTTTCATCTACAACTGAAAAGCTTTTTTCTCTTAAAAGGCTAAAGAATAACATTGATTTTTGCTTTGCTAATAGGTTTTATTCCAGCCAAAGCGCCATCAATTTCGCACTTCAACAAACCACTTCCGCCACCATAATGATGGATTTGCTTTATCGTAGGGAAATAAGTGCTTATCCATTCCTCCATTTTCTCTACCTCCGAAGCACCAATTCCACTACTGTATAATATTATTTGGATATTATTTGTTGATACGTATCCTTTCAATTCTTCTTGTGAGCAGGTACAAAATGCTTTCCAGTTTTCATTTTTGTTGATCACGCGTTCTAACGTGTCTACAATTTCTTTGTTTTTACCATATACGGCGATTTGTACTTGCATATTAGATTAATTTTAAGGCAAATTAACAACACAACGCATGGTCTAACATTGATTTACGATAAGAAATAAATGACATAAAAAAAAATCGTTCCAATTCGAAACGATTTCTATGTTTTATTGTTGATTTTCTAATTGTGCTAATCTTTCGGCAGCTAAATAAAATTCAGGATTCAACTGCAATGCTTTTTTGTATTCCTCTACAGCTTCGGCTTGTTTCTCAAATTTTTCTAGGATTGCGCCTTTGTTGTAGTATGATAAGAAATGATTTGGATTTAACTCGATTGATTGATTAAAATCATTCAATGCATTTTCTAAATCATTCAAAACAAAATAAGTATTTCCTCTGTTGTAATACGACAAGAAATGTGGCTTCATTTCAATTACTTTCGAATAATCTTCGATTGCTTTATCCAATTGTTGCAATTGATCGTAGCAAAATGCACGATTGTGGTAACATGATTCGTAATCTGGATTAATCTCTAAAGCTTTATTGAAACATTCGATCGCCTCATCGTATTTGTTCAAATTCATCAATACATAACCTTTTTGATGATAAGCTACAAAACTTGCCGGATCAATCTCGATCACTTTATCAAAATTCTCAGCTGCTTTTGTTGGATTATATTGATTGAAATTTGCCATTCCTCTGTAGAAATAGAAGTTTGGATTTTTATCATCTAATTCAATTGCTTTATCAAAATCCTTGATTGCATCTGTATTTTGTTTCATATAATATTGGCTCAATCCACGACCGAAATATGAATTTGCCACTTCTATTTGACGCTTAATCGATAATGTAAAATAATCAATCGCTTTTCTATACTGACCTTTGCGGAGATATTGACTCCCATCTTCATAAAAACTCATAGTTCAATATTACAACAAACTCTTTAAATTTTAAATAAAAAATTTTAGAAAAGTTTATCTTTACGCAAAACAACACACATGAAAATAGAACATTTAGGGATTGCCGTTAAAGATTTGGGATTATCGAATGAATTGTTCGAAAAATTATTAGGAAAAGCACCGTACAAAGAAGAAGCAGTGGAGTCGGAAGGTGTGAGAACCTCTTTTTTTGAAGTAGGCGAATCGAAGATCGAATTGGTCGGTTCTGAAAAAAATGATAGTGCTATTGAAAAATATTTAGAAAAAAATCGCGAAGGAATTCACCATATTGCTTTTGGAGTAGATGATATCGAACTCGAAATAGAGCGTCTTAAAAATCAAGGGTTTACTTTTATTAACGAAACGCCAAAATTGGGAGCAGATAATAAACGTATTGTTTTTTTACACCCTAAAACAACAAATGGCGTATTGGTAGAGCTTTGCGAAGATGTAAAATAATTTTGAAGTTCAAAAAAATAGCTTTAATATTGCAAACGAATTAGGTGATAGCTTCCTTTTTATTGCTTAATTCTCTGGTCCTATAACTCAGTTGGTTAGAGTAGCTGACTCATAATCAGCAAGTCCTTGGTTCGAGCCCAAGTGGGACCACTGAAAATCCCGATAAACACACTGTTTATCGGGATTATTTTTTTATTGGGGGTTAGTTAGGGGGTATTTATATTTATTTGTATATTTACACAACTAATGTATTAAGCACTTTTAGTTAATCGGTTATTAACAATAAAGTTTAAATGCTATGAAATGCATTAGTTGCGCAGGTTTAAAACCTGTATTTGTGAGAACATATACAAGAATTCGTTTTGGAAAACTTGAAAATGTAACACAACATTGTCGTTCTTTACCTTATCAAGGTCAATTACGATTATTTTAGAAGTGAGTTTTATAACTCACTTCTTTTATTTAATATAAATTCTCTCATTAGATCTACAGATTCTTCTAATTGTATAGGTGTAAATCTCTGATTCAAAGTATTTTCAGGGTGGTGGATTTGATGTCTAATATATTCTGTAAGAATTTTTCTTTCTGTAATTTGATTTTCACCTCTCATTCGTAGATAATTAATTTCTGTTTTACCTACTTTAAATTCATTCAACCAACTTTCTGCTTCAATGAAACCATATAATTCATTATGGTATTCATCTGTTAAATCTTTAAATGCAATATAGTTTATTTCATTTAAAGAAGGATAAGGTAATTGATTAGGTAAAACCTCTGAAATAGATTTATTTCCTTCTTCATCTTTATTGATTAATCTTAAATTTTCGAACTCCAATCCCTTAACAACTATAGAGCTATGCGTTGTTAATAAAACTTGTGTGTTATCGGCTAGAGATAATTCTTTAAAAGCTTTAATTAATAATCTTTGATGATCAGTATGTTGAGAAGTTTCAGGTTCTTCAATTGCATAAATGACAGATTGTGAATTACCAGATTGCATTCTCCTTTCGGCTTCAGCCCTAAAAAAGTTTAATAAAATTAATCTTTTAACACCACTACCTCTTTTATTAATTGGAATGTTTTCGTCACCAGTTATTGAAACATTTTTAAAAACATCTACCCATTTTAATGAACTTGCTGTAGGAATTATTGGATTCAAAGAATTTGCGATATCAGGATTCATTTCTCTTAATTTCGCTAAAGTTGCATTGGAAACAGCATTCAAATGAGCAGAAACGCGTTCTGCGATATCTTCAAACATTGAGATAACTGTTTGATCTGTTAAGATTTGAGAAACTGCTTTTTTTAAAGGATCTTGGACTTCGCTGTCATTATCACTATTTTTTCTATCAGATTGAAAAAGACAATATAATGGGAGGTATGTTTGTATTTTTTCCCAAATATTTTTAGCATCTTCTTTAGATGTGTCGATTTCAATCTCATTTAATTGTAAGTCATCAGCAAAATGATTCCAAATTGCAGTTCGCATAGTAGCGTTAATTGTTTGATTATCACATTCTATTTCGTTTTGAGTGATGATTCTTCTATATTCTGTATTCTTTTTTATTAATAACTCTGAACAATTTGCATTAGTTGGATGATTTGCTTTAATAAATACCTTTGCTGCTCCTGCATTTGGATATTTTTTGATAATTTCTAGCTTATTATTAGAATTTAAAAGATACTCATTTTCAAATGTAGTAGGATTTGTTGCATCAATAGTGATTGAATCTGGTAAATCTGTAAATATTGCAGTAATAAATATATCTCTATCCCCCTCTTCTAATGCAGATTTATTGATATCATCTTTATCTAATTTGATTACATAATCTCCTTTTCCGTCATGAAAAAAAATATCTAAAGCTTCTAATATTGTTGATTTTCCAATATCATTTTTACCAACAAATACGGTTAAATCATCAATTTTAATTTCTGTTTCTTCTTTGTAGCTTCTAAAGTTTTTTAGCTTAATTGAGTGTAGCTTCATTGTTTAATGTGTTTTTAAAAAAGTATTCAATAATTAGTATGTTAAATTTTTTAATAAAATCTTCAGATAGATTTATTACTTCATTGAAGAAAATAACTTTTTCCTTTTTATGTTTTTTTACTTTTGATTCTAAAATAAATTCAGGCATTAAATTTTGAATTTCATCATCAATTTCAATATTCATCTTTTTACATAGTTTATAAAACCCAAGTTTAGATGCTAAATCTTTATTTAAATTATCTAAATATATGGCTCTATGTGTATTTAAGTGTCTATGATTAATTTGATTTTCAAATGTTTTATTATATGCTTCAATTAGTTTATGAAATTCCGAGTTGACAAAAGCTGGTTTAGTTTTCATAGAATTCAAATTACAATTTTTACTTTTTAGGTTTAAATTTAGAATATCATTAACTGCAATCTTTATAACCTCTAAAATTGTATGAATTTTATGAATTAAAACTTCATTATGATATTTTATGAAATCTATTTCTATAATATCATTTTCTTCGTAATACTTTCTTAATGGATATCTTTTAATAAATATTAAGCACTTTTTTAAATCATTATGTAAATCATCTAATTGAATTATATAATCATGGATATTAAGGCTTATTTTTAAGTTTTTAGGCATATTTTTATGATGATCATTTTCATTGTAATTTTTGCTTTTAATATATCGTTGAAGATATTTCATGTTATATTCAGTTAATATTTTCAAATGATACATATAAATACTTTCTAAGTCTTCTTCTGTCATGAATGAATATTTACTATTTTTAATTTGTTAGTGATTTAAATTCTTTTAATAAAAGTACAACAGATGAAAGACAAGATGTGTCGCTAAAAATTTAATATGCAAAAAAAAACACTCAAAATGAGTGTTTTAATTAAATTTATATTCTTCTATTAGAGGTTTAATAGATGTACTATTAGATACATAATTAAACTCACGCATTTTTGATTCTCTATTATCATAAACAGTGAATCTATCTAACAAGTTATTTCCTGATTTTTCTTCCTTCGAAGGATTAATTGCTAATATCAGTCTTTTTGGATTAGATATAGTTCTTATTATTTTACCTGTTAAAAATCTAAATTCAGAATTAACAAAAGATTTTAAATCTTCTTCAGTTTCGAATAATAATTGATAGAAATTAAAACCACTATGATTTTTAAAATATGCCTTAAAATGAGTTTTGAAAGTATTTTTAAATAGTTCTCTAGTTTGAATTAATTTATCATTAGAATAGTTTGAATAACTATTTAAAACGAACAGAAAGTTTATTTCATAATAGTTTATAAATAGAGTATCTCTATCAAATAAACGCTCTTTAAAATGTGCATTCTTTTCTGTTCCTTTTTCTATATTTTGAATTAAACCATTTGTATCAAAATCATTTATATCTTTTATAACACCTTGTATAAAGAAATTTGGTGATATACTATAACCTTCAGTAATTTCATCTCTATAACGAATTGATTTATTTATTAGAGAAGGTATTTTAGCATTTTCCTGTAGCAAATCAATATTATATTGTATCACATTCTTTGCATAAGTGAATTGTTTATAAATAGAATTATCACTTACATTAGAGTTATGCTTATAATACTTTGAATCTCCTATATAGAATATACTTTCGTCTGTATCTAATATGCTATCAAATTCGAATAAATGATCTAATATTTTACCATCTTGATTGTTTTTAAGATAGTTTAAAGAAATACCATTTGATGTTTTCCTATCTGAAAATTTGTCTGATAAAAGCTTATCAATCATATCTTCAAATACATTATGGTATTGTTTTACAATGATAAAATCATCACTTTTATTTTTGACACTTCCAACAAAAGACTTCTCAAAAAACAATACTAATAAGTTATAAATAGCTTTTAACTTATCTGAATAGTAATTGTTTTTAATCTTTTTGATTTTATATAAACCTGTTTCTAAAAAGATTTTGAATCGCTCTCCTTTGATTAAGTTATATGGACAATCTATTATTACATCTACTTTATATTCGTCTTTTAAATGCTGTAAAACCGAATAGAAATAAGTCATTAATATTTCGTCATCATTTATTTTTTTAACCTTTGTATTTAGGTTATCGTAAATTGGAGTATTACCAACAAATATAGGTTGTTGCTTTCTTATGGTCTTATTCCAGCTTACTTTTTTATGTTTTAATGACTGTTGTTCTTTGGTATGAAAAATAAAAAAGTCTTTATTCTTCTTGTAGAAGTTTAATATCGTTAATACTAAATCCAAGAATGTAAATTCGTTCGTACCTACATTCGTACTTAATTGTAGTGTATCTCCTAATTGAATGATTTTACTATCAACCCTATTTTTATATTCTGCTAAAGATTTATAAAATAGAATTAAGAATTTTCGAAACCAATTCAATAAAGTTATATCCTTTTTTAAGAGTGATTCTATATTTTCGTTGAATAAACTTAAATAAGGAATATTAGTGTCTAAAAACTCATCGTTATCTGTAATGAATAATTTCGGCAAAAAATAGTATAGTTGGTTATCATTGGAATGATAATAACCAACCACATCTATATATCCATGACTACCTATTTGATGATAAAATTTATCACCAAAGCATTTTTCTAAATCATTGATATTGTATTTTGCACCTTCAAATAATATTCTCATTATTCTTCAGATTCAGATTTCTTTTCGTTATATTCTTCTCCGTTAGGCTCGGCAGCTTCACCCACCACTTGATTTTCTTGACTATATTCTACTATTTCTTTATCTTCTGACTTTATTACTGGAACATTTAGAATGTCTGACAATAAATGAATTAGCAACCTATCTTGTTCGTCTTTATTATAAAAGTTATTGAATGAAATATCTCTATTCTTAGTACCATCAGTATTTCTTTCTATAAAAATATTATCTGGGTTAAACACCTCATCTTTAAATACATCATTCCATAAATAGAATAATACTTTGTTAATGAATAATTCTTTTGAGATACTATTTTCAGATTTAGAAGCATTGATAAACCAATTTCCGATCTGTTTATCTTCGGATTTGGTTACACTATAAATTTTATCATTGACTTTAGATAAGAATTCCAGCCAAGAATATTGATGAGTGTCATCAATTTTGATAGTAAAATTAGATTCAGTAGATTTTAAATCAATAGGTACATAATGCCAATCCCATCTACGTTTGAAAGCAGAATCCATAGGATATAATGATTGGTCAGATGTATTCATAGAAGCTAATATTGATAAATTATTAGGCATTTGCAATTTACCATCAAATAATAAATTTACTTTAGCATCCTCCTCAGTTTTATCCTTATTTAATTCATTTTCCTGTTCTTTTAAATATGCCTTTAATTCAGATGATGGCTCAATATTATATTCAGGATTACGGTCTAGTAATTGAAAAATATCTCCAAAAATTTCTGCACAATTTCCTCTGTTTATTTCTTCAATTACTAAGTAATAATCGTCATTTGTATTACTCCAAGCTTTTACGTACAAATCTGTAAATATTTGTGGTACAAATTTGTATTTAATTTTATCGTCATCTTCTGTATCTGTAAATGGTTTATATCCACCTACAAATGAATGGTAATCATAATCGGGATGAAATGTTACTCTTGAATAATAATCGCCTTTTGCCCCAAGTTTTTTTAATTCTTCTTTTATTGCATGTGATTTACCTGTACCAGGAGGACCAAAATATATTTTGTTGAAGCTATTATGATTTTTAAAACTAAATTCTTTTAAAAATTTCTGATAGTTATCTTTATTAAGTATAGCTCTTGGAACATGTGTTGAACTAGCTTCACTAAAAGCCCAAAATTCAGAATCTTTATTCCAGATATTTGTATTTATTGATTCTATTTTTGATTCAATTTCATTTAATTCAATTACAAATAAATCTTCACCAAATGATTCTTTATATTTATCGTTAATTTTTTCTAACCCATTTATTGTTTTATCGTAATTATTCTCATAATAATTACTTTTTAGATTAGCATTTAACCATTTTGCAAATTGATAAATTAAATTAAAATCTTTAATATCTGTAGTTAATTGACATTGCTTGTTGTCAATTTTTAATAAAAAATTATTAAAAAAATCACCTAATAAATTATTGTATTCTTCAACATTAATTAGTTTAATATTAATACCAGAATCAAAGGCAATAAAAATATCATTAAAAAACTCTAATGATTTAAAAACTTTTATGGCATTATCTTTAATATCTACAATTTTTAAAACATAAAACAAACCAGGATTACTATAGCAAACTATGATATCATCTTTTGAAAAAGTAAATTGAGGATTAAAATTTGATGTATCAAAACTAAATTCATCACCAGCTGGAAACGCAGAAAATGTATCTACACCAGAATATACGTTATATAAAAAATATTTAGCCATTATTATTTTTCTATTGTATTAAATTCCCAAGACTTTTCTACAGAAATAAAATGTTTACCAGCCTTTTTTGTAATATCTATAAATGAATCTTTACCTATCAATTCATAAAAAGATTTAGGTAAATTTAATATATCATAATAGCTGGTTTCCACTGGTGAATCTGCTCTCTTTTTTTCTCTTTTTAAGAATGATATTTTTGAATCGATAGAATTTCCATTAAAATTTATTACAATATCTTCCTCTATATCTATAAATAGACTTGATGTAGGATTTAATATTTCGAAACAATTTTTTGATTTGTGAAATTTTAATGAAAGTTTTTCAAATACTCTCATAGAAATCTCATAACAAATATCAGTTTCATTAATAATCTTTTCAACAATAACGTAATCGCCTGGTGTAGGATTATACTCTTCAAAGACAGAAGATAAATTAACAATTCTATATTCTCTATTCGAAGGATAAAATTGGTATCTAATCCATTTGGGTTCCGTAATGATATCCCCCGTTTTCTTTATAACTACTTCGACTTCTTTAGAGTTTAAACTCTCCAAAAAATCTTTAGGTAATTCTTCTTGCATTTCAGCAGATAACCTAATATAAGCATCATTTGTGCTTTGAGAATTAAGTTCTGTACTGTTTAACTTTCTAATAAGTTGTTGAATTCTCATAAGTTAAGTTTTTATAGTAGTTTTGGTTATTATAGGTATTTTTTAATTTCTTTAGCTATATAAGATGCCATTATTGGTGGTACTGCATTACCAATTTGCATATACGTTTTTAGATAAGCACCCATAAAAACATAATCATCTGGAAAAGATTGAACTCTAGCAGCTTCTCTAGGCGTTAAACTTCTTACTGCATAAGGATGAATATGTGAATGACAATCCATTCTCATATGTGCAGTAATTGTTCTACAAGGCTTATCAGCAACTAATTTATAATATTTATCTTTAAAAACATTATTGCGGTGAGAATAAGGCATTAAATGAGCAATTTTTTCATTCGTAGCATCATCCCCTTGATCTAATAATCTATAAATATCATAATTTAAATCGCTAACGAATCTAGATTTATGATTATAAATTAATGGAATATTTCTTCCGGTATTAATCAATTTTAAATATGAATTTTCATTCCCATTAAATTGATTGACATCAACTTTTTTACCTGAAATATCACTATCAATTTCGTTTGAATTTTTTATTCTATTTGGTTCTAAAGGTTTGATAAATTCTAAAGCATCATTTAAAGTATGTCTTTTAATTGAATCTGAATTTGAAATAATTTGCTCAAATATTTCATCAGGAGTTATGTTATTATTTTGTGCAACATCGTTTCTTATAGCAATAAAAATTAAACGCTGTCTTTTTTGAGCAACTCCGAAATCATCCGAAATTAAAATACGACAATTCACATCATAAGTATACTTGATACCATCTATTACACTGACAATATTTTTATAATCATCAATTACTTGTTGCGCATAAGGAAGCATACCACGTACATTTTCCATCACAACAAATTTTGGACTTAAATGTGTAATCGCTTTAATGAAATATTTATATAATTCATTTCTAGGATCATCAATAATACGTTGTTGATTTGCAGTACTAAACCCTTGACATGGAGGACCACCTACAATGATATCTACATCTTGATCAATATAATCTTTTACATTGTCAACTATTTTTCTAATATCACCATTGATGATTTTATCTTCACGTACTTCGGGATGGTTGTAAGAATAGGTATCAATACAAACATCTTCGTGATCGTTAGCTAAAATTACTTTAAAGCCTCGTTTTACGAAACCTAAACTTAATCCACCAGCACCGCAAAAGAAATCAACTAATGTAGGTTTATCTGATTCCGCTTCTTTCTTTTGGTACTTTAACCTAATTGAATTATTTAATTTATCTAAATGATTACCTATAATTTCTTTATTATTAATAGTGAAATTCACACTTTTTATAAAAGGAGTAAATCTTGTAGATAATAGTTTTTTTAATAATTGGATTTCATCTTCGGATTCTATTACACCTAATTTTGTTAAATAAGATATTGTTACATTATCGATAGAATCTATATACTTTTCTATATCTAATTTATTAAGTTCAGCGATAGACTCTACGATTCTAATATGTAAATCGATCTTCTCTAAGAAACTAGCTTTTAATTTTTTATCGTTAATTTCTTTAATATTTTTAAATATCATATTTATTCAATACTTTTTTACATCCTTTAGCAATAGCTTGTGCTAAAAGAACCGGAACTGCATTACCAATTTGTTTATAAATTTCTGTCCTTGAACCTTCAAAAACAAAATCATCTGGAAAAGACTGTAATCTAGCAGCCTCTCTTGGCGTTATAGAACGACCTTGTTTGTGGTCTGGATGTATAAATTGATTACCATCTTTATATAAATGAGCAATTATAGTACGTGCAGGTTTGTCCCAAAATTGAACACAATAACTATTATTAAACACTCTTTGCTTTGGATGTCTTAAATCCTCTCTATTTTCCAATAACTGAGTAAAAGTCCAATTATTTTTACTCATTACTGAATACCTTTCCACATCTAAATCATTTAATTTTCTAGCAACATGATGCCTTAAAATATTAGATTTCTTATCCAATATTTCATTTAGAAATTCATTTGAATTATCAGACTTAAATTCAATTTGATCATTTCCTTCCCCTGCTTTCAAGGGAGGTAAATCACTAATAGCATCAGCTACTGTAACATAACGTTTTAAACTTGACTCATCTGATTCAGAATTAGTTTTAAGTATACTCTTATAAACTTCATCAGCATTAAAAGGTAAATCCTTTCTTACCCCAATAATGATTACACGTTTTCTTATTTGCGGTACACCATAATCAGCTGAATTTAAGACCATTTCTTTAGGTGATTTTATTAATTTATAATTTTCACCTAGCTTTTCAAGTATAGTATCTAAGATTAATTTATTATTTAATTTAGCTGATAATAAACCTGTAACATTTTCAAAAACAAATATTTTAGGATTTAAATGATGTAAAACTCTAATATAACTCTCAAACAAGAAATTACGTGGATCATCTTGCATAGCATTACCATCTTTAGCACGACCTAATGTAGAATAAGCCTGACATGGAGGACCACCTACAATTAAATCTACAGTTCTATCTTTAACTGCACTATCAATAATTTCATTTATATTTTCACTTGTGATATCTACATTTAAAACTTCATCATCAACGTTTTCATATCCATAGAATTTCATTCTAGTTTTTAAAGTTTCACATGCATGTTTATTTATTTCAACATGTGCTAATGCTTTAAACCCTTCTTTATAAAATCCTTCACTTAACCCTCCACAACCAGCGAATAAATCAACAAAACTATACATTGTTTTTATTAGTTAGATTATTAATTATCATGATTTTATATTCTTCATTTTCATTTTCGAAAATTGAATCAATCTTATCATAATAGTATTCATTTTTATATTTCAAGAAGTCTAAATTTAGAATAGATGATACTAATTTCAACTTTTCTAAACTTAACTTCTTTTCATTTTTTTCAACTTTGCAAAGAAAAGAAACATCACAGCCGATTTGTGTCGCTAAATCTTTTTGCGATAATTTTTTTTTAAATCTTGCTTCTTTTATAATTGAACCTATATTCATTTGTTGAATGATTAATTGACCAAAGAGGTCAAATTTATAGAAATTATTAGCTATAAACAAGAAAGTACTAAATTTAATAACATTAACAAATTTTGGAAAAGACCGTTTTATTAAAAGTTTGAAAAAAAAGCATCTATTTAACAGTAGAACTTATAAATCAATACATTGATTTACTATTATCTAAATCATCAATTTTTGTGGATACGAATTGATTTAGAGTATTCATTTTATCAAAATAGTGTAGAACTTTTAATAGCGTTTCAACTGTCGGATTTTCTCCATTTTCAAGATTAACAATCGTGTAACGTGAAAGTCCAAGTTCATTTGCTAATTCTTCTTGCGTTAATTTTTCGAATTTGCGCATTTTTTTGCACCATTTTCCTATATTATTTTTAACATCTTTAATTGAAATAAAGTCAAACATAAATGTAAGTTATATTAAACAAATTTAAGATAATTACAAAAATTGTGTATTATAATAAACATTAAATAAGATGATAAAAGGTTTGAATTTTCATGATTGATAAGTATATGTAGAAAAATTTAGTAATCATTTTCTATCTTTACATCATTAAAATAGTAATTACGTACGCGTAAGCTATCGTTATTTAGTTACAGAAAACTGAGAATCTTCAAAACAGCTAGAATTTCGATAGACTTACGCTCGTGCCATATAGTGGCGTGGGCGAAGTCTGTCTAGCTGTTGGGTATCTCAGTACCTCTGTAATAGATATGATTGTAGTTTCACGCCATCTTTATTTATGGAATATTTACAAAAATTATCTGAACACAGAAAAAGCCCTCTACAAGTTATTGATCTTATTTTCAATCGTATTTTGTTTAAAGAATTCAATCAATCTACAGAAAAAGAAAATTACATTATACTCAATCCTGATTTTGTAAACGAAGTAAAACTGTATCAAAAATCCAATGATATTGGAGTTAATAATCAATATCTACTTGATAAAATCAATGAATTTTTATTAATTGATAATACTTCAATCAAAACAGCAATAATATATTTGATTGTTAGATCTCCTAAATTAATGACGATTACAGAATATTTACTAATCCGTAATTCTTTAAATTTCGATTCATTGGTTCCATATACATTTAATGACTTCGAAAATTTCTTAAATCACAATAAACAAGATTATAGAATTAATATGTTTTTCTACTTTTATTTTCAAGATATTTATGATGTGCTCATAGAAAATGATCGTATTTCTAAAGAAGAATATGATAATAAATTACAATACTTTTTGAATAAATCGGTAGAGTATTCTAATTTTCTTTAACACGATTTTAAATCCTATTTAATTGTAATTTGAGCTGATCCATTAAGCGATTGTATTCAAGTAAATCAATTTCTACAATATTTTTTTCTCCGTTAAATTTGATCTTTTTCACTTTATCAAATTCTAATATTTTAGATTTAATATCTTCTAAATCGATGTTTTTTTGTGGAGCTATTTTTTGTGGATCAACGCTTAAACTTTCTGCAATTTCAATCACTTTGTGTGTGTTAGAATTGGTTTGATTAATCATATCAATCATCGTTTTATTAGTGTTGATATATTGAGTTTTTATTTCAAAAAGTGTAGGATTTAAACGTTTATTTATAAACTCAGAATGAATTTTTGATAATGATCTTTTCATCTCAAAAATTTGTTTGTGTAGTGAAATATTTGCATCTCTTGGTGATGTTTCGTTATCAATAAAAAATTTAAAAATATCTTGAAAAAGATCATCGTAAGTGGGATAATTATATAATCTTTTCATCTTAATTGCATGCTCTCTTATTGACTCATCTAATTTGAAAGTAACTAACTTATTTTTCATTTTACTATTTTGTTAACATTGTTAATACTATTGATATTTAATGTGTTATATTGTAAAGTAGTATTTTAAGGCATATTAAAATACTACTTTTGTTTTATAATTAACTGAAAATTAGGAATATAAAAGATTGAATCGGTTACCCGCGATTACTGCTTGCTATTTCCTAATTTTACTAAAACTATAATTTTTGGCTATTTTTCAAAATTTATGAACTCATTCAAATCTTTATATTTTTTATAGAAATTTGAATCATCTTTTACTTTAGTTTTTAATTCAGTTTCTAAGAAAATTGTTGCAGATTTTCCAGCATCATCGTGATCAAAATAAGTTTGAATAGATTCATATTTATTTATCAATTCTATATTTTTTCTAAGCAAAGCAATTGAATTTAGAATCAAAAAATCGTAAAGAAATTCGTCATTAGAAAATAGAAAAAGGTAACTGATAAAATCGCTCCAGCTTTCAAAAATTTTTAGTCGATTTTGATTATTTTTTATCAAAGAAATATCTTTTTTCACTAAACACATTTTGACATATTTATTTCGAATTTCATATCCATTTTGATTGTTAGGAAATGCAATTGCGTAATATGTTTTTTGATTTAATTTGTAATGAATTTCTTTACAATATCGATTTACAATTTCTAAGGTGAGTTTTCTTTCTTCTAAATATTGAATTAAAGGAAATGATGAAATTTCTTTCAATTTTAAAATTTTATATTCGTTTTTTGTTTGAATTTTTTCAAGTTGAAAATCATTTTGCTTTTGAAAAGAAAAAGAGTTTTCGTTGAATTTTTGAATAATTTCTTTAATTGAAATATTTTCAAGTTTAGAAATTAAATCAATTAAAGTTCCACCGATTCCTTCTCCAAAATCATAAAAACGATTCGTAGAATTATCCACTTTAAACGAAGCTGTTTTTTCATTTCGAAATGGGCTTAGAAACCAAAAAACATTCTGTTTATTATTTATTGGATAAATGTTTTGTTGAGCTAAATAATCTACTATTCTAATTTGCTCATTTATCATTTTGCAATTCATTTTCTGTATGGTTGAGATTTTACGAAATTTTTGATGATTGATGACAGAAGCTTGTAATTTATTGTAAATTAATTCTATAACCCGTCATCACTTTGTCATCAATCATCAAACTCAAATTTTATTTTCTGTATTCTGTCATCAAACTAAATTTTGATGACAGTTTGATGACGATTTTGATGACAGTATTTTATTATATATCAAATAGTTATAAGGCTGTCATCACTGTCATCAAAAAAATGACGTATTTCGCTGAAAATAACAGAATAATATCTTCCTTTTCTGTCAATTTTTACGAATTCACCATGTGGTAAATATTCATATCCTTCATATTTATTTGAATTATTAGAAGGGGTTAAGTTTAGAGTTTTTAATACGTTTCTTGCGTCATTTATTTCAATAGAGTTTCGTCCATGAATTCGTTTAGAAATAGATTGAATATCCTTTGGAGCAATCAAAATTTCATCCTCATTAAAATTTTCATGAATTTCAATCAAAATTTCAAATACTTTTTGTTTTGCATTTTCATTCTCATAATCCATTAATCTTGCTAATGCTTTTGTTCGAATTTGTTCAGGAGTGAACCACATACGAGTTTGCTTTGGTGTGGAATGTGGTATTCGAATTAAATAATTTAAGAAGAAAGGGATTTCTTTGTATAAATGCTTGTCAAACTCAGGGTTTTTAATAATTGAAGGAATTTTTCGAACCCAAAATCGAGTTTCTTTCTTGTCAATTTTGATGAAATTTTTTTCAAAGTTAGAAGTCATCACAAATTTGTAAAACGATTCCACTTCTTCTTTATCTTTTCCTTTGCTTTCTATTTTGTTTCGGTCGGCTGTACTAAGGAATTTAATACGTTCTGTTACTTGTTGATTATCTGTAATGATCTCATCTACCAAAACAAGTAATTTTCCATTCAAATCAGAATTGAAGTTGTTTACGAACGAATCAGCATTGATAAAAGTGGCATTGAAAGAGAAAATTTTACGAAGCCATTTCAGAAATGTACTTTTTCCAGTCTCACGTTCTGAGGAAACCAATACAAGAACAGGTAATATTTGCGTGGGATTTTCTAATAATATTTTGAGATAATCTAACCCTAATAAATATTGCTCTCCAAATATATGTTTGATATATTGGAGTGTATAAGGGATTTTTGATTGTAACTCTTGTAAATCAATTTCCGATTCGGTTTCGATGACATAATCTAGTGGATGATAAATATTGTAGAAATCTCCTATTTCACGCTCATAATTAATATGTTGTGGAATACAACAAAAACCGTAATACTTTTTGATAGCGGATATATAATCTTTACCAAGATCATTTACAATGGTTTCTTTGTTCCAAGAAATCATGATTTTCTCGGTATCTTTTGAGATGGTAGGGCGTTCAATTATAGCATAATATGATATGCCCACTCGAATAAATTCGGCAGAATCTAAGTTCATAATAAGTTGTGTGATTAATTGTTATGTCTTATATTTGCCATAGAATAAAGACAAAACATAACGTAAGTTATTTTTATAAATGAGAGTTTAATGTGGGATTAAACTCTTTTTTTATGCTTTTACTAAATCTTGATTTTGTGAAGCGATTTTGATTAATTGACTTCTTGAATAAATTATATGCCTACCGATCTTATAAAAAGGTAATTTCCCAGCTTTTCTCCAGTTAATGATTGTCTGAACAGTGGTATCAAACATTTCTGCAACTTCCGCTTGTTTCAATCGATCTTCCTTTATAGGAAAACTTGTTTTCTCAATAAATTTTACTGATTCATTTTTTCTTTCAGGAGCAGAATTATTTTCAACTCCTTTGTCTACAAATCTATTACTCATAATAAAAAGGTTTAATTGTTTTTAACTGAGTCAAACTTAGAATGATTTGAGATATAAAAGTTACACCTATATTACACCTGATTGTTAATTAAAAGATAATCAGTATGTTAATTGATATATTTGAAAAGGTGATTTTTATAGTTTTCAATTATTTTATTAGAATTTTTATTCAAAAAAACGTAATTCTTTATTGATTGTTCACTTGTCGAGCTAACATTTAGATATTCAGCTAATAATTTAGGAAGTAATTTAGATAACCCTTCAAGGTACTCGGAGTCCTTTAAAAATGATAAAGCTGCATATAATTTGAATAAATTCTCTTTTTGAGATAAACAGACATTTAAAGTATCTCGACAGTAATTATATTCAACATTAGAATATTTCGTAGGATTTATATTTGTTAGATTATCCAGTATTACTCTAATCATATACCTGTGATCTACTTTAGATATTTCACGTAGTAAGATTATTAAAACTTTATAAATTAAATAGCTGTTATTGTTTTTGTTCAAATAATTTAAATTTTCTTTAATAATATTTTTATCAAGTTTTGATAAAGGAATACATCTTTCATTATTTAAGCTTCCATTTAATAAAACTAAAACTTCATTTTTATGAATTTTTGTATCAATTGATTTTTGATTTATAAGTGGAATGTAATCAAGATTTAAGATTCTGAAGAAGTTATTTATTTCGAATGTTAAATTGACATATGTATGATCATTATTTGATTCTTCTATTGATTTTAGAATATTGTTTTTTAATAATCTAAAGGCTTTTATATGCTCGTAAATAAAAAATGAAAATAGACAGTCTGTTAAACTAAAATGCCCTTTATTTTCAAATTCTAAATCTAGTTTAGCTGTGTTTTGATTAATTTTAAGATCTAAATCTTTTATAAACTTTGATTTCAGATTATTAAACAATGGATTAAGTAAAGTTGATTGAATTTCATACTTTAAGGCGATTAAATAGCATATAAAATATCCAGTTTCAAGTAATTTGGAGTATTCAGAAATGTTTGCTGAATATTTTTTTTCAAATAAGTGAATGTTTAGATTTTCAATTACACTTAATTGATTTTTAAGTAATGGAAAATGAATATCTATGTAATCAAATAGTGTAATAATATCATTGTAATTCAGATGTTCATTGATAATGTCTAAGAGATTTTCAATTTCAATATCTCCATTTTTGTTTAAATGAACTAAAACTTGATTCAACGGTGTATTTATCGTTAGTTTATTCACTTTTTTTGTATTTAACTGTATTCCAAATATCCATTTCCTTCTGCTTTTGTACTTCCTCAATTTTTACATAGCGTCTGAAAGATTTTTCATCTTTACTATTGGTAATATTTCTTAAAACACGTTCATTCATTCCTAAGATTAAACCATTTGTAATAAAGGTTTTTCGTGCTACATGGGAAGTGATTAATTGATACTTTTGAAATTTTTTATAAACTCTTTCAGTTCCAATAAAACGCACTAACTTAACTTCATCAAACCATTTTAATTCTTCGCAACAATCTTGAATTTTTTTATTTAATTTCTGTGAGTAAATTTTAGGAATTGGATTGTAAATTGTGTTTTTATATTTCTCTAAAATAGCTTTTGCAAAATCATTTAATGGAATAATATGATCGTTAGTTTTGGTTTTTATCAAGGATAAATTAATATGATCGTTGTAAATATTTGCATTATCAAGATTGTAAATATCTGAATGACGTAAACCCGTAAAACAACCAAAACAGAAAAAATCTCTTGCTCTTTCCATAGATTTATTTTCAAATTTATGATTGTACAACTCCATTAATTCATCCATTGACAGATAAATAACTTCTATCTCATCTTCAGTACGTTTAATTCGTTTATATTCAATAGAATTATGATATTGTCGATCAAAACTCCATTGCATAAATGTTTTTATGATTGAAATTAATTTTCCGTAGTAATTATTAACCGTTTTACGTTCTTCAAAACAATAAAGCATAAAGACTTCTTCAAATTTCTTATTGATAGTATCGAAACGTAATGGATATTTTGTAAAAGTTTTAAAATCTTTTAGAAAATTTTGTACAGTAGTATATTTTTTAATTGTTCCAGTAGCTTTGGTTAATTTTGAAACATCAATAAATTCTTGAAATGCTTCAAAAAAGCCGATTGAAACTTTGGTGTTATCTTCATCAAATCTTTCATTGAATATTTGTTCAGAAAAATCAATTTCATTGTATTCAAAAAACTTGAAAATAAATTCTACTTTTTCAATTACAGATTGAATTTCTTTATTAGAAGCTTTGTAATATTCAAAGTAGGGGCTTTTCTTTTGATTGTTTATTGTGTAATTATCTTTGTTCCAGTCAGTATCTATAGTTTTAGCGTTGATATTTTTACGTATTCTGGATTTCCCGTGCGTAACAACTAATCTGATAGGGATTAGACCATCTTTGTTGATTTTATCTTTCCTTAGCTCAAAATGATAATTCATTATAACAACTTTTAATTAGGGGGTCAGATAGGGGGTGTTTTTGAAATTAAAATGAGTTAAAATTGACTAAAACTAATTTATGTAAAACTCTAACTATCTGTTATATAATGTGTAAAAATACATTAAAAGTTAATATAAACAAATAGAACTCCAAGTGGGACCACAAAAGCACCTTTTAAAGGTGCTTTTTTTTGTTTAATTAAGTTGATTTTTAATCATTTAGCATTTTTACTACATTTTAAAATCACCATTTTTTACCATAGTTTTGATACCCGTTTGATACCCATTTTATATATTAGCGTTTTATTATTGAAAATCTATAGATGTCAGAAACTAAAAATGCATTTTTACGCTATCAAGTATTAGACGAATGTTTCTCTAATTTTCATAAAAAATATTTTTTAGAAGATATAATTCGTGTTTGTTCACAAAAACTTTCAGATTATTACAGTTACGAGATTTCTGTATCGAAAAGAACAATTCAATACGATATAGATTTTATGAAGGGTTCAGGAGGTAATTTTGCGCCAATTGAAAAATTTAAAGAAGGTCGTAAATCTTATTATAGATATTCTGATCCGTCTTATTCTTTTATGAAAAAGGATTTAGATGCGAATGAATCTGCCGTATTAAAAGATGCATTAATTACAATGTCTCGTATAAAAGGTTTACCTGGTTTTGATTGGTTAAGTAAAATGCAGGTTCAGTTGGAAACAGCATTGGATATTGATACGAGTAAAGAGAAAATAATCAGTTTTGAAGGGAATGATTATCTAAGAGGAATTGAATATCTTCATCAATTATATCGTCAAATCATCAATAAAGAGGTGTTAGAAGTCTTGTATCATCCTTTTACTCTAGAGAATCCAATTTCAATTCATATTTCTCCATTTTATTTAAAGGAATATAACAACAGATGGTTTTTATTAGGGATGAATCATGATGAAAATTATATTCAAACTTTGGCTTTAGACCGTATTGTTTCAGTTGAAAGTACTACTTTTGAGTATATTGAGAGTACGATTGATTTCGAAATTTATTTTAATGAGATTATAGGAGTTACAAATTTTCAAGATAAGAAAGTAGAGAAGGTTAAAATTGAATTAGTGAATGATATTATACCTTATCTTGAAACTAAACCACTTCATGAAGAACAGTGGATTGAAGGTAATATCTTGGAATTGAATATTAAACTAAACTACGAATTAGAAAGTTTAATACTATCATTTGGAGATAAAATGAAAGTAATCGAGCCTGAATCTTTAAGGTTAAAATTAAAAGAGAGAATTAAAAAAATGAATAATTTTTATTAGATGCAATTAGATTGCACCATAAGCTTCTAAGTTTGCATCAATAAAACAAATCAGTTCTTTGGAATACCTGACATAAATATTGAATTTTGATTACTGGTATAATTTCGATTAAACAACGATCGGTAATCACCCTCTATAAGAGGGACAATGTGATGAAGTAATACATAGATAATATTTTTATTATTTTAATATTATTTTATTTTTATTATTTATGAATGATCCTCTATAAAGCTTCTTCATTTTACGATAGTAATCGCTTCAATAAATAAGCTTTATAATTAATCATTCAGTTATCAATTATTTTTAATTGTTTACATAAAGAATATACAGGTATTCCATTGGATTTATAGCTAACCAAATCACTATGAAAAATTCTCTTACTGTTGCTCAAATTACTGAAATCAAAGAAAACTTCTTAAAAATAGAAAGTTTAAATGATTTATGTATTGTATTAAATCAAACAAATGAGTTAACGCAAATAAAGCATACAATAGAAGTTGAACAATTAGCAAAACTTTCAAATCCAGCGTTAGCAAAAAATCGATACAGAGAATTTACGATTAAAAAAAAATCTGGAGCAGATCGTAAAATCAATGCTCCGATTAGTGAATTAAATTTAATTTTAAAATCGTTAAATCAATTATTTAACTTCATATATACTCCTCATACAAATGCATTTGGGTTTGTAGCAGGTAAATCAATTGTAGATAATGCTAAAATGCATACCAACAAAAAGTATGTATATAACATTGATTTAAAAGACTTCTTTCATTCTTTTGATAGAAATCGAGTTAAAATGGGGATTTGGTATCAATTATTTGAAGGTGATAAATCTAAAGAAAAGATTTCATTCATTCTAGCTTGCTTAACTACGCATCCATTAATGATTGAGGGTGAAACTAAGATTGTATTACCTCAAGGTAGTCCAACATCTCCTTCGTTGACAAACCTTCTTTGCTATAAATTAGATCGTCAATTAAAAGGTTTAGCAAAACGTTTTAAACTAACCTATTCTAGGTATGCAGATGATATCACTTTTTCATCAAATTATGATGTATATTCTAATCCAACATTTACGTTGGAATTAAACCGTATCATTACAGCACAAAATTTAATGATTAATCAAGCGAAAACACGTCTGCAAGGAAACGGTTATCGTAAGGAAGTAACAGGTATTACAATAAATGAATATGCTAATGTTTCTCAGAAATACGTGAAACAACTAAGAATGTGGATATTTTTCATCGAGAAATATGGGATAGAAAAGGCGACAGAAATCTTTAAAAAAGACTATTCGAAAGAGAAAGGTCATGTCAAAAGTATGAATGCTTCTATGCTTAATGTAATTGAAGGTAAATTATTATACCTTGGAATGGTACGTGGGAAAGACGATGAAAAGTTTTTAACTTTAAAAAATCGATTCTATAAGTCAATAGGAAAAGTATCTAAAATTGATAAAGTTTTAAACGCTTGGGAAGAAGCGGGAATTTCTAAAGCAATGGATATCTATTATAATAATAAACGAATTTCATTAACTGATTTCTTAGATAATGATGACATAAATAGTATCCTTGATATAATGGGATTTGATGCTGATGATTCCAATAATAAAAAGAATTCTAATATAATTTTTACTTTATAAAATGGACAGTAAGAAATATGACTTCATTCAAAAACTTTTGAATGATAAGAGATTGAACGCCGCGCAAAGAGATCGTGTTTTAGCTCTTACTCAAAAAGAAATAGAGAAGGATTCATTTCAATTCAAAACTATTGAAGAAAGGTTAGTTAATCTTGAAAATATTACGAAGGATAAAAAAGGTATGGAAGAATCAGGGGTAAATAATGATGAAACTGTAGATGTTTTTGATATAACGTATATTTCTCCAAAAAATACATATAAATTCCTATTAAATTTTAATCAAAATCCCATTTTGAAATCAACTTGTCACGATATAGATAGTAATGAGTTAGAAAACATAAAAAAATATTGTGGAGGAATTGAATATTCATTTAAAAAGCATTTAGAAAAAGTTATAGAAGAATATTCAAAATTTGAAAATCAATTTGCACCACCTTATTTAAAAGCTTTGATAAGAGGTTATTTAACAGGACTTGATTATAAAGGTGACATTTTAGAAAATGGTTGGAGTTCACAGAATATTAAATTTAATTGGTCTAGTGAAGAGTTATTAATTTGGTCGGAAAATAATCCTGGTGTTCCTCCTCATTTAAGTGATGGATTAGCTAATCAAATTCAACAATTAGGATTCGAATTTTCTAATCCAATTAAAATTAAAGAATCCATTAATAGTTTTTATGATTTTAAAAATTTAGTCATTTACTTTAAAAAGTTATTCCATATACGAGCGGATAATTCTCTACTAAAATTGGTGAATTTTGTAAATGAGAAATTTCAAGATCAAATAGATTTTATAATTGAAACAGAATCATTTCCTGAAATGATAGAGTTTTTTGTTGATGTTGATAAATTTTTACAAGCTTATTCAAAAATTATTGAATTAATCATTGAATTAGATAATTTAACCAAACCAAAAGTTGTATTAAGTCTTGAAGAAGTAGATGGTAAGATATTATTCGGAATACTACATAAAGATTCTATTTATAAGAAGAGCTTAATAAACACAAAAGAAAGGATCGGGGATAAATACAGAAATTTGATTAATAATCAAATAAATGGAAATTGTAATCTAATTCTTGAAGCAGATTTTGAATCTGATGAATCTTATAGATTAGGAATTTGGAATAAAAAAGATTTATGGAAAACATCACGCCCAAAAGAAGAGGTTTTAAAGGAAAAAGTAGGAGGTGTAAAACATATTTTAGAAATTATTAAAGGTTAGCAAATGATTTATTTGATTGATGATAAAAAATTGAGACAAGAGAAAGATTATAATTGGTCTACTAGTAGATTCGAAGAATTTAATGATATTATTTCTCCAATTTATACATTAGATGAATTGACTCAAAATAGCAAGAAAATCTTCAAGGAAGGAAATGTTGTTCTTTACCATGAATCCTTTCTAGATTTAACACCTTTAAGAAATGAGGCTATAGATAGAAGAAAAGGAATAGAAGAAAAGGCTATATCTAATAATCTTTCAGTGGTATTTTTTAGTGGATCTAAAAATTCAAGAGATATAAAGAATAACATTGCTAATATTCCAGTTTCAGCATTCTATAATAATCTTGAAATATTTCTGGAGAAATATAGGAATGAGGATTTAAATCTTAATTATCTATTGTTTGGAGAAAATTATAAACTTGAAGAAGATTTACAGACTAAAATAAAAGTTGCTGTAGAATTTTCTCAGACATTACCTCCTTTAGAAATAGATGATTTATACTTACATATTAGACCTGCTTTTAATAGTGTTAAGAATTTATGACACTGTCCAAAATTTTGTG
>NZ_DDBA01000074.1:0-10687 GCF_002333005.1 Empedobacter sp. UBA2044 | reverse complement strand
AATCAAAATGCACAACGGGTTATACTAATTTTTTTCCAAAAAAATGGAAAGACAAAAAGACAGGCTAAGATAATTGTAAAGAATAAAATGTTTTTTTATACGCTCTTTGTCAAGTTGAATTCATTTCAACTTCGCATCCTCAAAGTAAAACTCAAATCAAAAAAAACTTTATACATTTACCGAAGCACTTCTCGCGACAGAAGTGCTTCTTTTTTATTTAAAATCTGACAAAACGACACATAATGGGCATTGGCAAACTATTTGATTCAATCAGAAACAAAAAAACTAATAAGAATATGTCTGACCAAAATATACACGAAGAATTAGAGAACGAGAATCTTCAAGAAAACGTTCAAGAGAGTGATAACACTGTAGAACAACCACAAGAAGAAACTGCTGGAAAGTCAGAATTAGAAATTGTTAAGGAACAATTAGCAAAAGAAAAAGACCAATATTTACGCTTATTTGCAGAGTTTGACAACTTCAAAAAACGTACTTCGCGCGAACGCATGGACATTTTCAAGACAGCAAATAAAGAAGTTATTACGTCTTTATTGCCTGTTTTAGACGATTTTGGACGCGCTTTAAATCAAATTGAAAAGTCTGGAGACGACAGCTTACATCAAGGTGTTGAATTAATCAATAATAAATTAGTAGAAACGTTACGTGCAAAAGGTTTGAAAGAAATGGAAACTAAAGCTGGAGACGATTTCAATACTGATTTACACGAAGCAATTACTCAAATTACTGCTCCAACAGAGGATTTAAAAGGAAAAATTGTAGACGTTGTAGAAACGGGTTATTTATTAAATGATGTGGTAGTTCGCTACGCTAAAGTTGTTGTTGGATTATAATTTAGATTAAGAAAATGTCATCAAAAAGAGATTATTACGAAATATTGCAGGTCGAAAGATCTGCAACATCAGAGCATATCAAGAAAGCCTATCGTAAACTTGCCATCAAATATCACCCTGACAAAAATCCTGGTGACAAAGAGGCAGAAGATAAATTTAAAGAAGCTGCAGAAGCTTACGAAGTTTTAAGCGACGACAACAAACGTGCACGTTACGACCAATTCGGACATGCAGGAATGGGCGGAGCTGCTGGCGCAGGATTCGGCGGTGGCGGCGGAATGAATATGGAAGATATTTTCTCTCATTTCGGCGATATCTTTGGAGGCGGAGGATTCGGTGGTGGATTTGGAGGTCAATCTCGTGGTCCACGTCGAATGAAAGGTTCTGATTTGCGTATTCGCGTAAAATTGAACTTAGAAGAAATGGTTAACGGTTGCGAAAAGAAAGTAAAAGTTAAACGTTTTAAACAAGCAGATGGCGTTACATCTAAAACATGTCCATCTTGTGGCGGTTCTGGACAACAAGTTCGTGTTACCAACACATTTTTAGGACAAATGCAAACTGCTACAACTTGTGGAACATGTCAAGGAGTAGGAAAAGTTGCAGACAAAATTCCTTCGGGAGCAAATAATCAAGGATTAATCAAAGTTGAGGAAACAATCGATCTTAAAATTCCTGCTGGAGCAAGAGAAGGAATTCAATTACAAGTTCGTGGAAAAGGTAACGATGCGCCTTTTGATGGTATTCCTGGTGATTTACTTGTTTTGATTGAAGAAGAAGAACACGATACATTAAAACGTGATGGAAACAACTTACATTTTGATTTGTATGTTTCTATTCCTGATGCTGTTTTAGGTGCTTCGAAAGAAATTCCGACGGTTAACGGAAAAGTGAAAATTAAAGTTGACAAAGGAACTCAATCAGGAAAAGTATTACGTTTAAAAGGTCAAGGTTTACCAGATTTGAACGGTTACGGAAAAGGTGATTTATTTGTGCATGTTAACATTTGGACACCAACTCATTTATCGAAAGATCAAGAAGCGTATTTTGAAAAAATGAGAGACGATGATCATTTCTCACCAGAACCTTCGAAAAATGAAAAATCATTCTTTGAACGTGTGAAAGATATGTTTCAGTAATTGAAAATCAAATGATATAAAAAAATCCATCTCAAATGAGATGGATTTTTTTATATTTTAAAATCTTTTAATGACTATGCGTGTTAGCTTCCCCAGCTGAACCTTCACGATCATACGAACAACAAGAAGGTAAACTTCCGTACACTTTTTCTTCTGCACGTTTATTATCAGTATCGTGTCCAACCGCTACTACAGCGTTTTCTACATCATCCACTTTACTCTTTTTTTCATTCAATATAATATGTAAATTTTGCGTATTACTATCCCATTCAGCAGATTTTACGCCTTTTACACCATAAGCCGCTCTTTCAATACGGTCTTTACATTGTCCACAATTTCCTTTAACGTGTAAATCGTGTTTCGCATTTTTATTTTGTGCTTGTGCGCTAATTCCTAAAGTCGCAACCAAAGCAAAGGCTAATAATTTTTTCATTATTTTATATTTTTTATGATTTTTATTTTAAACTAAATCTTAATCCAGCGTAATACATTTGTCCAAAAATTGGTGCATAAACAATCGAACTATCGAAATAATTTGAACCAAAAGGATTATCTGCTCCTAAAATTACGCGATGTTGTTGATAATTCGTTACATTTTCTCCTCCAATATATACTTCAAAATGTTTTGAAAAAACACGTGTAATCTGGAAATTAATTGTCCCAAATGGATTCGAATATTCATTCAACTGATTTTCTGGCAAATTATCTGATGTATTTGGTAAACGCTGTTTTCCAATCCAATTATACGTCGCATCAAAACGCCAATTTCTTCCATTTCTTTCATGTGTTTCATATTCAAGATTTGTAAAGAAACGATGCTTCGCTTGCAATGGACGTTCTAATTTTCCGTTTTCATAATCGGTTGCTATATCATAATATTTGTATGATGCTCTAATTTTGAAATGCGTAAATGGATTATAATTAAAATCGAATTGGAACGAATTTGCATACGAATCTCCTTCTAAATTATAAAACCTAACTTGGCGCGCTGAATAATCGATATCCGTCACAATTTGATTTTCGAAATCTGTTCGATAAAAATCTGCTGTAACATCAGCATTTTTTCCAAATAATTTGAATTCTTGAGTTACGCTAAATCCATAATTCCATGCAATTTCTGGATCTAAACCATATATTTTTCCATTTCCATCGCCCAAAATATTAAATTGTCTTGAAGAAGCAAATAAATTCTGATTTTCTGCAAATATATTATTGATTCGTTTTCCACGACCAACCGATGCTTTTATTGTTGTTCCTTTTACAGGTGTATAACGTGTATGCAAACGAGGTGTTAAGAAAAATCCCATTCGATTATGATAATCTCCACGAAGCCCAGCAATCATATTGAAATTCTTCATATTATCAAACGTATATTCGAAAAATGCTCCTGCAGAATTATCAATTCGATCATAATTCGCATCAATCGGAAGCGCTACAAATTCCTTGAATTTATTATACGTAAAACTCGCTCCTGTAGAGAATTTATTTTTTGTATTGCTAATAATCGAACTGAAAATATAGTTGGAATAAAAACTTTGTTGCTCAATATCATATTGATTCAATCCAAAGTAAGAATCTTGTTTATGATAGCTAAACGCCGTTTGTAATCCCATACTTTGATAAGGCATTTCTGGAAAAACATACCCAATTTTTGACGAAACATCCACACGATTTGTATTGATTTCTGACCCCCAATAATTTGTTGTTAATTTATCACGATCTTTATCAAAATCAACTTGTCCTGCTTGTTTTGTATCATTCAAATATCTTGCAGATAAAAATCCAACCCAACCTTTTTCTAAGTTTTGATATTGCCAACGATTCATCACATTAACTTGATGTCCAAGCGGATTATCTAAAAACCCATCATCGTTCATATCATTCTTCGAAACGCGTGCATTTCCATGCATAAACAAAGAAGTACTCCATTTATCATTCAATTTTTTGTTCAAATGCACATTCCCTTCGAAGCGCGAATCTGTAGAACCATAAAGATTCACAAACAACGGAATATCATTTGAAGGTTTGATTAATTCTGTATTAATCTGTCCAGAAATACTTTCGTAACCATTAATCACTGTACCTGCACCTTTCGTCACTTGAATACTTTCTACCCAAGTTCCTGGTGTAAAACTAAGCCCAAAAGCTTGAGAAGCTCCACGAACATTTGGTATATTTTCTTCTGCAATCAAAATATAAGGCGATGTTAAACCTAACATTTTAATTTGCTTATTTCCTGTCACAGCATCAGAAAAATTAACATCAATAGAAGGATTTGTCTCGAAAGATTCAGCTAAATTACAACAAGCCGCTTTCAACAATTCCTTTCCTGTCATTGTCGTCATATTAGTTGCAAACTTCGATTTTTTAAGCGAACTGCTTGTATCACGAACCACAACTTCATTCAACGAAGTATCCCCAAAATGATCTTTTACATTGATGGTGATATTCTGAAATTCGTATTTTAATTCCTTAAAAGTTGTCGTTTCATTGTCATAAAAAACACCTAAAATTGAGGTTGGTTGATAATTTTCGATCTCAAAGTTTCCCTTTTCATCTGTAATAACAGAAATATCTGACGATTGCCAAAACACTTCTGCTCCAACGATTGGTTGTTGATTTTGATCTGTAATTTTTCCCTTTAATGTAGATTGTGCGTAAGAAAACGCAGCACTTAGTATAAATCCTAAAGTGAATATTTTTTTCATTTTTACGATTTAAGGCATAATGCCTATTTATTATTGTGTACTTGTTGATTAGATTTTCATCAAATACTTTAATATTCAGATAATAGTTTATTGTTTTCTGATTGATTTAATCAAAAACAACAGACATTATCCTTCGTAAAATGTTAATTGAGAATTGAGAATATAATTTGGCGGCGCATTTGACGCAACATAAAAATCAAGAAAATTTGATTGATTGCTCACCTTTTCATCTTGAATCGAAATTCTAATTTGAAGAATTTCAGAAGCTAAAAAACTTATCGGAACAAGTTTCTGTATTTTGACAGTTTGCTTTTCTACAAACTTATCCGAATAAGAAATATCCTTGCAACAATCGTCTTTTTTAGACTTATTGTTTTCTGGTAATTCGCAATGTTTTTTTTCTGTTTTTGGAGGGCAACACGAAGTAGAAACTTCCATTTCGTGTGAATTATTATCCAAATGATTCAACTTCACTTGCTCAACCACTCCTTGACAAAAGTGCATAGAAAATGCGTAGCTAAGATTTGAAAAAATCAAAACCACCGACAAAACATACTTTATGTACTGTTGCATTTTCATGTTGGACAAAAATAAACAAAAAATTCAAATCAAAACAAACTGAAATTTATATCATTTTCCAAGTTCCTTATAGAATTTTCAGTTTTACTAAATTATCTTTTCGGTTGCTTGTTGGTCGGTATATTAATAATTCCAGAACCATTTACTAACGATTTATTATTCTCGTTAACAACTTTCAAAACGACTTCAAAATCTTGCCAATCTACTCCTTGTAAAGTCACCAAATCTGTTGCTTTATCAATCGATTTTATTTTAAATCCTTTATCCGGAAAATCTTGTCCATCGACAATCGGATCAAAATCTAAACCAACTTCTGGCTCAACTTTATAAGCAGAATCTTGCACAAATTTATATCGATCTTTAAAATTTTGCGTCAACAATTCGTTTTGTTTAATATACTCATCTTGATTTATTTTAACAATTGTATCCATAATATAATCCACATAATTATTCATAAAATCAAGCGCAACATTATAATTAACATCTGATTCTTTAACCGAATCTTTCACTTCATTTTCAACTTTATTTTCTGTAGACGAAGAAGATGAATTGTTAGAATTACAACTTGCAACAAAACTTAATAATAGAATAGGAAGAATAAACTTTTTCATACGGTTATCATTTTTTTTATGATTTAAAAGTATGTTTTTTTGATTGAAATTGAAATAATCCGATTTTATAAAATCAATCATTCCGCTAATAATCTTCTCAAAAATTAGAATAAGTGCTTAAAGCCTTACGATTTTATCAAAATATACCTCAATAGTCATCAAAAATCACTAAAATTGCACTTTAAATAAGAACACACAATTAATTATGTCAGAAGATATTTTCAAGAAAGTAGTTTCTCATGCGAAAGAATATGGTTTCATTTTTCAATCGAGTGAGATTTATGATGGATTATCAGCCGTTTACGATTATGGTCAAAACGGAGCTGAGCTAAAAAATAACATCAAACAATATTGGTGGAAAGCAATGGTACAAATGCACGAAAACATTGTCGGCATTGATTCTGCTATTTTTATGCACCCTACTACTTGGAAAGCTTCGGGCCACGTTGACGCATTTAATGATCCTTTGATTGATAACAAAGATTCTAAAAAACGTTACCGTGCCGATGTTTTAATTGAAGATTATTGTGCGAAAATTGAAGGTAAAATCGAGAAAGAAGTTGCAAAAGCTGCAAAACGTTTCGGTGATGCTTTTGATAAAGATCAATTTGTTGCGACAAATCCTCGTGTTGTAGAATATCAAAATCAAATCAATACAATTTTAGCGCGCATGGGAAAATCTTTGGAAAACGAAGATTTAGATGACGTAAAAGCTTTGATTGAAGAATTAGAAATTGCTGATCCTGTAACTGGTTCTAAAAACTGGACTGAAGTTCGTCAATTCAACTTGATGTTCGGAACTAAATTAGGAGCGACAGCTGATCAAGCAATGGATTTATATTTACGTCCAGAAACGGCTCAAGGTATTTTCTTAAATTACTTGAACGTACAAAAATCTGGTCGTATGAAATTACCATTCGGAATTGCTCAAATTGGTAAAGCTTTCCGTAATGAGATTGTTGCACGTCAATTTATTTTCCGTCAACGTGAGTTTGAACAAATGGAAATGCAATTTTTCGTAAAACCAGGAACAGAGTTAGATTGGTATGAAAAATGGAAAGAAACGCGTTTACGTTGGCACCAAACATTAGGTTTAGGAAATGAAAATTACCGTTTCCATGATCACGAAAAGTTAGCGCACTACGCAAATGCTGCAGCTGATATTGAGTTTAAATTCCCATTCGGATTCAAAGAATTAGAAGGAATTCACTCTCGTACAGATTTCGATTTGAAAGCTCACGAACAACATTCAGGTAAAAAAATTCAATATTTCGATAACGAAACAAACGAATCGTACACACCTTATGTTGTAGAAACTTCTGTAGGTTTGGATCGTATGTTCTTAGCAGTTTTCTCAAATTCATTGAAAGAAGAAGTTTTAGAAGATGGATCAGAACGTGTTGTATTATCTTTACCAGCTGCATTAGCGCCAATTAAAGCTGCAGTTTTACCATTGGTAAAGAAAGATGGTTTACCTGAATTAGCGAAAGAAATTTTGAAGAAATTACGTTTAGATTACAACGTAATGTACGAAGAAAAAGATACTATCGGTAAACGTTACCGTCGTATGGATGCGATTGGAACACCTTTCTGTATCACTGTTGACCACGATTCATTAAACGATAATTCTGTTACTTTACGTTACCGTGATACAATGGAGCAAAAACGTGTTAATATTAATGAGTTAGCTCAAATTATCGACAAAGAAGTCAACATGAAATATCTTTTTGAACAATTATAAAAAGAGAATTTTTCAATACAATAAAGCAAAAGCTCAGAAATTTCTGAGCTTTTTTTATTTTTTATTAAAATTTTTAACAATTTGGCAAAGCTTTTGATTTTAATTAGATATATTAATCTAAAAAATACAAATTATGGGCTTTATTATTAATCTTTTGGTATCAGCATTAGTTGTTTTCGGACTTGCTAACATTTTACCTGGAGTATCTGTAAAAGGATATGGTTCTGCGATTATTGTTGCACTTGTTATCGGACTTTTAAACGCTATTGTAAAACCAATTTTAAACATTATTAGTTTACCTGTAACAATCTTAACATTAGGTTTATTTTCTTTTGTGATTACAGCAATTATTATCTTATTAGCAAGCGCAATTATGGGAGATAGTTTCCATGTTGACGGATTCTGGTACGCATTATTATTTGGTATTGTTTTAGCAATTGTCAATTCTTTAGTTGGAGGAATGATGGGAGACTAATTTATACAGATTATTACATATAAAAAGCTGTCCAAAATTGGACAGCTTTTGTATTTTATAAAAGTTTTATTGAGGATAAAATTTTATTTGCTCAAAAATATAGTTATCATGTTTTTTTAAGAAGATCAACCAATTTTTTCAATTCGGACTCTTCCCATTTATTCTGAAACATCTCATCATGAATTAACATAACTATATTATTATTTGCAAAGGTCTTATTCGATTATAATTGATTAACAATTTGTTTATAAATCGCTTGAACAGATTGCACCGGTGTTCCATCTTTTCCATGATGCGTCCATTCCAAATCCCAACCAATAACTTTATAACCCAACTTTGCTAAACCATCAGCCGTTTGTACACCAGAAGCTCCATCATTCTTCGATTTTCCGTCCAATCTCCACATGTTTCTTCCTGGTAAACGAACAATTTTATCTTGTAATTTTAGTATCGATTGGTTTTTCAAAATATCCTCAACCGACGTTTGCTCGTTACTATAAAACTTTTTGTATTGATCATTCGCATGCGTCCAACTATGATTACATTCTTCGATGTACGGATTATCTTCGTAATATTTAAAATAATTCGTCATTGTTTTATTTTTCTCCACATGTTCTCCAACAAGAAAAACAGTCACTTTTAACTTCTCATTTTTAAAACCTCATCAATATTTTCACTTCCATTCAAAGGCCCATCATCAAAAGTTAAATAGATATATTTCTTCACAAAATCACTCGCTTTCTGTGCAAACGAACTTGTCGAGAAGATTAATAAAAAGACACTCAAAAGTGTCATTATTCTTTTATTCCATATCATTTAAGTTAATTTTTAATGAATTAAATGTATGAAAGAAATTCTATTTTTTATATTTTTCTAATGCTCTTTCTAATCGTGTTTTGATTCTTTTTTTCACTAATCTTGGAGCAAGAATTTCTATTTCTTCTCCAAATCCTAAAAGTTCTCGTTCCAACTCAAAATTATGTACAACTTCTATCGAAAATAAAGTTCCTTCGTCCGTCACTTCCAACACTTTTTGCGTCGCATG
Source organism: Empedobacter sp. UBA2044 (assembly GCF_002333005.1). NCBI lineage: Bacteria > Pseudomonadati > Bacteroidota > Flavobacteriia > Flavobacteriales > Weeksellaceae > Empedobacter > Empedobacter sp. UBA2044. The sequence continues at coordinate 1,535 of NZ_DDBA01000074.1, read as the reverse complement.
AATTGGTTTTGTCACCACATAAGGCGCTAATTTTTTATTCACACGAAAAACAACACGCTGCTCTCTTTCTTTCACACTTTTCGTTACACCAATCGCATTGTTATAATACGTATCAAAATTAATTTCTTGCTCATCGACAAAAGGTTCATTTGCCAATTCATAAAACTCAACAATTCTATCCAAAGCCAACGTATACAAATTTTTATCTTTTCTCGATTTAGCTAATAAAAACCAGCGATTACGGTATTCTTTCAACAAATACGGATAATAAACTTGTTGTTTTGGCTCTTTACTTTTTGAGGTAAAAGATTGATACGAAATCAGCAAAGGTTGTTTCTTTACAATTGCTTGATACAACCGGTTCAAATGTTCTAAACCTTTTAATAATGGATTTTCTTCGAACTGAATATAATTTGGTTGTTGATGAGTTTGCTTGGATAAATTATTTTCGAGACGAGTAATAATCTCGTTCATATCATCAAAATAATTAAACCCATTCAATTGTTTCATCACCGAAATCACTTCTTTCATTTTATCTAAATCTGCAGACGAAACAGGCGAATTATGGATCGAATAATCATGATCTTTATATTCATAAAACTTTTTTTCTCGAACAACAATTGGCGCATTATAACCCAATTTATCACTTCGCATCACCTGAATGTCGCCCTGAATTGTACGTTTCGAAACGCCAGAAGTTATTCCTTCGTATTCATACAAAGCTTCCGAAACTTTTTCTATTAAATCTTCTAATCTCCATTTTCTGAAATGATTTTGAAGACATTTATCGATCGTTTGATAACGTATTAATGCAATTTTATTGGTTGCCATGGTTGATTTCTTTCTTCAATACTACAAATTTCAAATCAAAGTACGCAATCTATTTGCGTAGAAATTTTCACTTCAAATTTTATTCAAAATATTTTCAATATAAAATCCTCTATTCATCATCATTTACAAATTATTTCGAAAAAATATTTTATTGCGCAATTCATTCGCACACTTCTACTCCAACTTTGTCAAAGGTTTAAAAACCAAACGATTTTAATTATTCCTTGACAAATGTTTCAGTATAGCATTGTAGTAGAAATTGTTTCATCACTTCTATTCTGAATAATTAAAATCTCCAGCGGATGGGTCGTAGGTTCGATTCCTACTTTCAGGAAACTGAAATAGCTCAGTGGGTAGAGCAATTCACACAGACTTTAATCTGTTTATCGCCCGAAAGGGTACCATTGGAAACAAAAGCTAAAAAGTTTTCTTTTCGAATAGAGAATATATTTCCTAGAAATGAATTTGAAATAAGATCAAAAACTTGTTTAAAACCTGAATTTGAAACTTTAGTTGATGATTGATTTCAAAAGTTTAAAAATAAAAAATCAAGTCAAAATGATTTGAAAAAAGTTAAAAGTAAGAAATCAAAAGAAGCTGCTCAAACTTCAAATTCCGTTTTAAAAAAGGAAAATGATTTAGCTTTTTTATTAGAAAATTTAAAAAAAAGATTCTTCGATAAACTCCTTTAGATTTGAAAATCT
>NZ_DDBA01000017.1:45169-56288 GCF_002333005.1 Empedobacter sp. UBA2044 | reverse complement strand
ACGTCGAAAATCGCGGTCTTGTAATGCTTTGCATTCATGAATACCTTAAAAATAATAATAAATCATATGAATAACTTTTGGTTCGTTTTTTTTATCAAGAAAAAAAATGAACGTAATAAAATAATAAGCTACTAATTATCGTAAATTCAATTTAGAATTTCATCTCTATTTTTTCGCGCGCGCGTGCCTGTTTATAATATATTCCTCTTAAAAAGAAATTCCCCCGATAGACAAGTTTTAAAAAATACATTAATAAATGAAAACTAAAATTTAACACTAATTACTTTATGAAGATCATTTACTTTCTTCTTATGGTGTCTTCGGGGGATAGAGTGTGAATCTGTTTACTCTTTCATAATTTTACATAAGTTTTTAAAATTCAACATTAGTTTTAAAAGCCACTCCTTTTCCTGTACATCGCGCCAACTTTGTTTTTGGGAAAGGGGTTTTTGTTTTTACGTTATAAGTTTTACGCTTTACGTTTTACGGTTTTATTAATACTCAAATCCACTTTTTAATAACGAATTTTAGAGTTGACATACGATTTGCAGACGAGCTTCAATCCATTGAAACAAGCGTAAAAAAGATTAGTGAGCGTATGCGAATCATTTAATCTTTTTAGTGCGTAAAATGTTAATTGAACGTCGAAAATCGCGGTCTTGATTTTTTGATTACTTTTTGATCAAGCAAAAAGTAATATACCGAAGCTTATAAAGCTTCTCCTCTTAATCTCAAATGTGTTTTTTATCAAGAAAAAAAATGAATAATCTTAATCATGCATCTCAGCTTTTTGACACTCGCCTCCAAATCATATGACATTTTTTTAATTCCTTTTTCAATATTCAAATTCACTTTCTACAATGAGTTTTGTCATTCTTGACTTGTCTCAGAATCGCATCCTATATATTTGATTTAGATTCCACTCAAACAACTAACATCTAATCTGTACATCATACATTTAACTTATTACTTATAACTCATTACTTACAACTTAAAACAGGTAGTAGCCCCAATAAATTTGGAAAATGGCAATAAACGTTTTACATTTAGTGTGCGAATAAAAAAGGTAAAACGAATGCTTTCAAAGTCTCATTACCGAGGCTCAGATAGAGAGCGAGTAAAGAAAGGGGAACCTTTTCTTTACGTTCCGTTAAATGTTATAAAACGGAGAATTGTTCTTTAAAAGAATGGAAAAAACGAACAGACTTTGTCTGGCGGTTTTTTACGGATGAATGGAAATTGTTTCGTTCTCATTTTGTGTTGGGTTTTATGGAACGATGTTTCTCGTGTATGAAGAAATACTTGCAAAAAAGCAAGGAGCGCTCTCACACTTTAGAACCATGGGCGACCAAACCCAGCTTTAAAAATTCGAAAATTTATAAAGCTTCAACCTAAAGCTAACGTGAGAAACACTCCATGCCATATACGAAAGTACAAAACTTTTGAGACATGAAGCGATTTCACGATACTCTCGATAGAAAATTGGTCGTTTTGAGTCGAGATTACATCGTTTAATTATGACTATTAAAAGTCTAATTATCAATTCGCTTATACAAATATAACAATAATTTTTAACTATTCGCTATAGCGAACACTTTTTTTTAAACAAAATGGAAAAAAACGATTATAAAAGTAACCTCAATAAAAAATTATGTGAATATATCACGATTCGCTTTTTATCCAATTTTAATAATATAAGCAATAATAATAGCCAAAATAAATACGCAAAAGCAGTCGGAGTAACATCTTCAACAATTAGTAAAATATCTAAAGGAGATGGGTACAATATTCCATTATCTACTATAGCTTTAATTTTAAAGTATGAAAAAATTAGCTTGTCAGATTTTTTTGAAGACTTTAATAAATTTTATAATAATTAATTTAAATAAATAAAAAGGCTTCAGATGAAGCTTTTTTTATTCAATTATTTATATATACAACAATGGTAATAAATTAGATTAATTTATATATTTGTTATTTACACTAAATGAAGATATAGCTTTAGTTTCGTAAAAAAACAATGTTACCTGCAACCCTTTCCAAACACTACGCAACAAGAAAGCGACCTCGAAAAGTCGCTAAAAAAAATTATTTATCTAACATCACTTTATAAGTTGGGTCTTCAATGATATTTACTTCGATAACACTTTCTGCATTTTTCAATAATTGTCGACAGTCTTCGCTTAGATGCTTCAAATGTACTTTTTTATTTTGCTTAGCATAACGATGTGTCAAAACGTTCAACGCTTCTATTGCTGACATATCTACCACTTTACTTTCCTTAAAATCAATAATTATTTCTTCGGGGTCACCAATTACATCAAATTTTTCTGTAAAAGCTGTAGTTGAACCAAAGAAAAGTGGACCAAATATTTCGTAATGCTTTACTCCTTTATCGTCAATGTATTTTCTGGCACGTATTCTTTTAGCACTTTCCCAAGCAAAAACTAATGCTGAAATAATAACTCCTATTAAAACTGCCAATGCGAGATTGTGTAGCAACACAGTAACTAAAGCAACTAACATACCTACAAAAATGTCGTGTCGTGGCATTTTATTAATAATACGGATACTTGCCCATTCAAACGTACCTATCGCTACCATAATCATAAGTCCAGTAAGTGCAGCCATCGGAACTTTTTCAATTAAACTACTACCAAACATTATAAATACTAAAAGAGCCACAGATGCAATAATTCCAGATAATCTCGCTCTTGCTCCACTGGATACATTAATTAAGCTTTGTCCAAGCATTGCACAACCGCCCATTCCTGAAAAGAAACCCGATAAAATATTAGCCGTTCCTTGTGCCACTGCTTCTCTATTGCTATGTCCTCTTGTTTCAGTAATTTCATCAATAATATTCAAGGTCAATAAACTTTCAATCAAACCAACCCCTGCAACAATAGCCGCATACGGAAAAATGATTTGAAGTGTTTCTAAATTAAAAGGAATTTGAGGAATATGAAACGGCGGAAATCCACCTTTTATAGAAGCAATATCGCCAACAGTTTTGGTATCCAATTTTAAAAAATAAACCAACCCAAAAACCACTAAAATAGCAGTAAGGGAAGCGGGAACAGCTTTTGTAATTTTAGGCAATCCCCAAATAATAAGCATTGTTAAACCCACCAAAGCCAAGAGAATATACATATTTGAACCTGTGAGCCAATTGCCCGAAACATCTTTGAATTGGTCTAACTGCGACATAAAAATAATGATGGCTAAACCATTCACAAAACCAAAAATAACAGGATGCGGAACCAAACGGATAAGTTTTCCTAACTTTAAAAATCCTGCTAACATTTGAATAATTCCTGCCAAAATAACGGTGGCAAAAACGTATTCCACACCGTGCGTTTTTGCTAAAACAACTATGACTACTGCTATTGCACCAGTTGCACCCGAAATCATTCCGGGACGACCGCCTAAAATGGACGTAACCAAGCCCATCATAAAAGCGGCATAAAGACCCACAAGCGGAGAAAGTCCTGCAATTAAGGCAAACGCAACTGCTTCTGGAACTAAAGCCAAAGCAACGGTAATACCTGATAAAATTTCGGTTTTGTAATCTACTTTTTGTTTGAAATCAAACAAATTGATAATTTTCTGCATAAGATATTTGTATTGTAAAAATTTATAAAATGTAATTTGCACCGAAAATCAGCATTTCGGGTACACGAAAGAAACCAATAAAAGGAATTGGGAAAAAACAGCAATTAACCAACCATTAAGGCGGAGTAACTTGAGAAGATATTTGCGTTGTTTTTTTCATTGAGGTTGCAAAATTAACATTTTATGACAACTTGACAAAACAAAACTTGACAAAACCTAATAAAAAATTAGGGCAGCAGGTAACAAGGTATTGCCAAAAGCGGGGCTGAAGGAATTATATTGAACATTTTTGCTATATTTGAACTTTGGTATTTCTATTGAAGTTTGGTGCTAAAACTCCCCGCCTTCGGCAATACCCAAACCGTTAGCAGTAATATTAATCGAAACTCCACAATGAAATTAGACAGTCTACCAACTATTGAAAACGAAGATGATTTACTGCTTCAAATGGAGCAATTTAAAATGGGATTAGTATCTCGTGCAACTGGTGGTGATTTTGACACAAAAGAATATTCTAGATTTAGAAAATTAATATTGACAAATAGCAACTTAGAGAAAGTAGTACCGCGTTTTTTAAAACTTTGCAGAACTTCAGATGAGTTTTGGGGTTGGATTAAGTCAGAAGCTCCTTCTTATGCAGAAAGAAGAATTATAATTGCAAATGAAATTAATCCAATATTAGAAATCTTAGAATACGAAAATGGTGAAGGTGCTTTAGAGTTTAGTAAAAACTATGAAGAAAAAGAAGTTATAGGACACGGTGGATTTGGAATGGTTTACTTATATGAACAACGTTTACTTAAGCTAAATTTTGCTGTTAAAGTTTTTGCTCCTTCATTCTATGAAAGTGGAGGTGACGAAAAAGAATTAGAAAGATTTTTTCAAGAAGCCAGAATTCTTTTCAAGCTAAATCATCGAAATATTATTAAAGTTTACGATGCTGGACTCATTGGAAAACGACCATTTATTAGAATGGAATATTTTGAGGGAAAAAATCTTAATCAAATCCTACAAGAAGTTGGAACATTGAGTATTGACAAATCAATTATAGCAATTAAGAGCATAGCTAGTGCTATTAATCACGCACACGAAAATGGAGTAATTCATAGAGATTTAAAGCCTAGCAATATAATGGCAGCAAAACCAAATCAATTTCGGGTTATTGATTTTGGATTAGGAATTTTTATAGAAAATGAACTTCATTCCAGACTTACAAAAACAGGTTCTCAAACTATTAGCGGTTATTATAATGCTCCTGAACTTGTTGCAAATCCGAAGTTAATTGATAAACGTTCTGACATATATTCAATTGGTGCAATTTGGTATACATTACTTTGTAATCAACCTCCTGCTGGTTCTAATTTTATGAAAATTTTATCTGAAAATGGAATCGAAGAAAAGGTTTTAGAAATAATAACTAAATGTTTAAATCCAATTGAAAATAGATATTCAGATTGTATTGAATTACTAAATGATATAGAAAAACTGTAGCTAATAACTAAGCTTTCGTCTTGTCTGGAGAGTATGATATGTATTGAAATCACTGAACACAAATAACAATAAATATACAACCTCGCTAAGTGTTTTTTAGCAAGGTTTTATTTTTACACAATAAGGTATACAATATAGTTTTGTTTGTATATTTGGGTTTAATTTTAGGAAATGTAGATATAAGGAATATTTAATGAAACTTTTCTATATTCTACTTTGTAAAAAAAACAATGTTAGCTACAAGTATAAAACAATCAACAAATTTAATAAATGATTTAAATGTCAAATAACAAATGGGGATTTTTAAGAGAAACTTCTGAATCAGCAAAGAAATCTGGAATAGATAAGGATACTGGTTTACATAGAACCGGGCTTGAGGTATATTTAAAAACAATTTTCCCTGAAATTGACGATTGGATTCATAATAAAACAATTGGTCAAAACAATTCTGAAGGTAAAAATATTTTAAGTCGACCTGATTATAGAAGTGAAAAATTAAAATTGATTATTGAATTTGATGGACTTCTTCATTATACCAAACCTGAAACTATTGAAAAAGATGAAGTAAATACAAAAATTTACGAAAGTTTTGGATATAAAGTAGTCAGAATTCCATATTTCATTCAACTAACAAGAACAGCTGTTAGTACATTATTTAATATTGAATATTCAGAAGAACTATTTGATGAATCAATTTCATCTCTTGGTATTAAAGGACAAAATACACCTGCATACTTATGCCCTGCTGGAGTTAAAAGAATGGCAGAAGAATTTTACAAATTTCCAGAACAATATAAAATAAATTTAAATTTTCTAAAAGTGCAAAATAATAAACACTTAACTGGAATTGAGTTTTTAGAAAAAGAGTATAACTCAATAAACAATAATACCAATAAATAACAAGGGTAACTGTTGCACAACTCCAGTTTTAGGTACAAAAAAAAATAGAATAAATAATAACCTCTTTAAAAGCATTTTTAGTGAGGTTTTTTGTTTTTACGTGAAAGCGTAATTTATTTTGAGATGGTTGTTGTATGTTTGGAATAATATAACGAAATGTAGATGGTTTTTAGAAATTAGACTATGTTTACTTTGTAAAAAAATTTAGCTGCAATAAAATAACCAATATAATTAGTTTTAAAACTATTAAATTTCTATAAAATCATATGTCTAGTAAATTAATTCTTCTAAGAGAAAGTATTGATATACCTTTCGAAATAAGAAATTTAAGTGGTTATGAATTCTCAATTCAAGATGTAACTTTTAATGATTATGATGAATCTGTAAGTATATATAGTTTACATTTCTGTGAATTAGATGATCGTGAAGAAATATGGAACAAAGCTAATACTCTTATTGAAATTATAAATAGTGCTTTAAGATTATATTATCAAAATACAACACAAAAGATTCAATTAACTCCAGTAATGACAACTAGCGTTAGAGGATCAAGATTATATCATCCTATTTCTTCTAAAAACAACTTTACCAGAATCTATCCTTTCGATGAAAAAGAATTAGAAAACAATTTAAAAGATTCTAATTATGAACCAAGAAATCATCCTTTAAATATCATATTAGGATTATCAAAAAAAAATGATGACATATTTGAAATTCTTATGTTAAATTCTTTAGATTATAGTTTTACTAATTTATATAAAATTTATGAAACCCTTGAATATTATTTTAAGCAAAAAATTAATATTAATCTTTCAGAAGGTTTTATAGATTATAATATTACTAAAAAAGATATACGTTCTTTTAAACAAACTGCAAATCACGGAAATTATGACGTTTTTACACTTATGTCAACAGACGTAAGGCACGGTAGAAATCAAAACCCTGATAATTTCATTAAAACCACTAATGAAGACGCAATTCAATTAATTCAGAATATTATAAAAATTTATTTACAAAAAATTTATAACTTTAAAATATAAGATATTACTAAAGCTAATAACTAAGCTTTCGTCTTGCCCGGAGGGCATGAGATGTATTAAAAAACGATTGAAGACAAAAAGAATAAATATATAACCTCTCTAAGTGTTTTTAGTGAGGTTTTTTATTTTACACAATAAGGTATATCTCTTGTTTTATCCTGAATATTTTTTAGTAATAAAATAGCCCATTTCTTCAGGGGGGCGGGTATCCTTCGATTGTTATTCGAGAAAAAGTTGTATGTTGTCAAAATAAATGAGACACCTCTTTCTAAAAATTAAGAGAGTGTTTGGTTTATAAATTTATTATTTTTTCTTGAAAATACAACTGCCTTCTTTTAGCGATTGTTTGTTGTTTAATAAATGACTTTATAATACTGCTTTTCCCAGAACCATATAAACCTGTGATTGCGATATTTTTAACTGCTTTATTTTTTATACCCCACTCTAATTTATCAGAGTAATTTTTTATTTCATCCTCTTTTAAATGAATTGAATTTAGATGTGAAAATTGTATAATTTTTTCTTCATTTGTTAATTCAGATTTATTTTTTTCAGGACAATTAACACATTCATCGTTATTATTTATAATAGAATATCTTGAAGGCATTTGTAATAATATATATCCGTAAATTTAAGTTTATTCTTTTAATAAAAAATCCCCAACTTCGCTGTTGAGGATCAATACTATTTTTAAAGTTAGACTTCTTTACAATCTCCCACCCACTCCTTTAAACTTCTCAACAAAAGCACTTATCTTTTGAAAAACACTTTGTTTTTTCGTCAGATACTGCGGGTTCAAAGGACTCATTTTTGGAAGAATTGAATTCAGTTCCGTACCATTATCACTCGCATACTCACGCTTCAACGAATTCGATATATAACGCTTAGCCGCTTCCTCATTCAATTCCTCATCCGTAATCAACTCAGTTACTTCCTCTTTTTGCTTACGCTGAGCATATTCATAGAAAGAATCCAATATCGAAGGCTTATCTTCTATATTATCCAAGTTGGTATCATTAATATAATCAACCACCAAACTTTCTTTCGCTCTATTCCCAATACTTGCACGAATAACTCGACTTATTTCTTCAACTAATTCAGCTTTGTTTTTTGTTTTTTTGTTGTGATCGAAGATTAATTCTAAGATGTAATCTAAATTAATCTCTTGAGATTTTAATAAATCAACTTCAAAAACCACATCATCCCAATCGATTCCACCATCTTCTGGTTGTTTCCCTTCTTTTTCTTTTCTTAACCAATCACGAATGTCATTATAGGTCGAACGATAATCCTGTTCTACTCGTTGTGGTAACAATTGAATCTTTTGCATCACAACTAAATCATCGTCCGAAACATGGTACATTTCTTTGAATTCTTCTACAGCAGTTGCATCGCTTTGGTCAATGTTTTGTAAGGCTTTTAGACTTGTGAATTCATCATAGTTTTGTAAGATATTTTCAACACGTAAATATTCACCGAATAATTTTGTAAACTCTTTTTTATCCTTTTCTTTTTCAATTTGATCAGGATTTGGAAATTTCTCGTTTAGTTCATTTACAACTTCTACAAAACCTCTTCTTGCTTCTCCTGTTGAAGCGTCGGTAAAACCTTCTAAATATTCTTTATAGCTTTTCTCTAAAACTACATTTTTTGTGTTTTTGTTTCCGAATAAGGTAATCGCATCTATTGTTGCTTGTTCCAAGTCACGGAACGTAACAATGTTTCCAAAAGATTTGGTTGCATCTAAAATACGATTGGTACGCGAAAATGCTTGAATTAAACCATGATAACGTAAGTTTTTATCAACGAATAAAGTGTTTAGTTTTGGTGCGTCAAATCCAGTTAAAAACATACCGACAACGATTAGTAAGTCGATTTCTTTGTTTTTCACACGTTCTGAAAGATCACGGTAATAATTTTGAAATTCATCACTTTCTACTCCGTAGCTTGTTTTGAACATCTTATTGTAATCGTTGATGGCTTTCGTTAAGAATTCTTTTGCTGTACTGTTTAATGCAGAAGGCTCGAATGATTCGTCTATGATTTCTCCGATCGCTGATTGTTCTTCGTTGGCTGCAAAAGAAAAGATCGTCGCAATCTTCAACGGTTTTTCACTGTCAATTTGCTGACGGTTTAATTCTTCGTAATAATGTTTAGCTGCTTCTACGCTACTCACGGCAAACATCGCATTGAAACCGTTATTTCCGCCTTTTGTACGGTGTGTTTTGATGCGGTAATTCTGTAAGATGTATTTAGAAATTTCGCTGATACGTGCAGGATGTAAGAATGCTTTTTTCGCATCTTCACCACTTAATTTCTTTTCATCAACTTCCGTTTCAACGCCTTTGAATTGAGGTTTTACATTATGATAATCCACCTTGAATTTTAAAACCTTTTCATCTCTGATGGCATCTGTAATGACATACGCATGTAATTCTGATCCAAAAACACTTGCTGTGGTTTCTGCACCAAGTGCATTTTCAGGGAAAATTGGCGTTCCTGTAAATCCGAATTGGTAGTATTTTTTGAATTTCTTTTTTAGGTTTTTTTGGGCTTCACCAAATTGTGAACGGTGAGCTTCATCAAATATGAAAACAACTTGTTTATTGTAAATATCCAACTCTTGATCGCCTTTCATTAAGTTGTTTAACTTCTGAATGGTTGTCACAATAATTTTGTTGTCGTTTTTTTCGATGTTTCGTTTTAAACCTGCTGTACTGTTTGAACCGTTGACACTATCAGGCGAAAATTTTTGGTATTCTTTCATGGTCTGAAAGTCTAAATCCTTACGATCCACCACGAAAAATACTTTATCGATAAAATCTAATTTAGTCGCTAAACGAGCAGCTTTGAAACTGGTTAAGGTTTTCCCTGAACCGGTAGTATGCCAAATGTACCCACCACTTTCTAAAGATGACCATTTTTTGGTTTGATAAGCACTTTTAATTTTCCATAGAATACGTTCGGTTGCTGCAATTTGATAAGGTCGCATCACCAATAATGTATCTTTGATGTCTAAAACCGTATAGGTTAGCAAGACATTAAGTAGTGTATTTTTTTGAAAAAAAGTTGCTGTAAAATCCTTTAAATCTTTGATTAAGGTATTATCAGCCTTTGCCCAATTCATCGTGAAATCGTAACTGTTTTTGTTACGCGTAACGGTATTGGCAAAATAACGTGTATCTGTTCCATTCGAAATGACAAACAATTGCAAGTATTTGAAAAGTGAATTGTCAGAATTAAAGCTCTCTTTTGAATAACGATGGACTTGATTAAACGCTTCGCGAATGGCTACGCCACGTTTCTTCAGCTCTACTTGAATCATCGGTAATCCGTTGACCAGAATTGTTACATCGTAACGATTGGCGTGCGATCCTGTTTGTTCGACTTGTGAGATGACCTGTACTTTATTACGCGTAATATGCTCTTTATCGACTAAATAGATGTTTTGAATATGACCATCATCAAATACAAAATCGTAGATGTGGTTATCGTGAAGTTTACGCGATTTATCGACTAAACTATCACTTGGTTTATCTAAATATTCGACAAGGAAACGCGCCCATTCGTTATCGGTAAATGCCATATTATTCAATGCTTGTAATTGCGTACGCACATTGGCTAACATAGCATCCGTTGATTTTAGATGAGTCGGATTCTCGTATCCCAGATCAATTAAATCTTGGATGAATTCTTTTTCTAAGGCAGCTTCTGATTGATAAGCAATCGGAGCCTCGTTTAATTCGTAGAATTTGGTGTATTTATCCAATACAATGTAATTGTTGGATTCTGCAATCGTTTTGTACATCTTATGTTATTCTAAGTAGCTGTTAATGGGTTGAATGGTTTAGATTCTAATTTGTTTCACTTTCTAAATTGCATTGCTCGTAATGACGTGAGCAATATGTTGCGTTTTTTTATGGATTGCTTCACGTTGTTCGCAATGACGGTGAGCAATGACTGGATTGCTTTGCTTGCGTTGTTTGCTGGATTGCTTCGCTTTGCTCGCAATGACGTTGGTTATACTCGCGATGACGGTGAGCAATGACTGGATTGCTTTGCTTGCGTTGTTT
>NZ_DDBA01000017.1:0-45155 GCF_002333005.1 Empedobacter sp. UBA2044 | reverse complement strand
TCGCTTTGCTCGCAATGACGTGGAGTTACCATTCATTTATTTCATCCCATAAGTCAATCCAATTTGGGTTGAGTGTTTCTATTTGTTTTAATTTATTTTTTCGGTTACCTGCTTTTATTCTTTTTTCCTCTGTTATTGCGTCTTCAATTGAATGGAAGCTTTTGTAATAAACTAAGATTGTGCAGTTATATTTTGCCGTAAAAGATTCGGAATTATATTTTGTTTTATGCTCGTATACACGTCTTTTTAGATCGGCTGTTACACCTGTGTATAGAGTACCGTTTCTTTTGTTTGCCATAATATAGACTACACCTCCTTTTTTCATTTTGGTTTACTGGTTTGGGGTTGCTTTTCTGGATTGCTTCACGTTGTTCGCAATGACGGGAAGCTTAATAACTTTTCTCTGTAATATTCGTATTGTTGGGTTCTTAGTTTGATTTCCTTAGTAATCTCTTCTTCAATGGCTGTATGTGTAGCATCGAATTGATCTAACAATTTTACAATGCGTTCTTGTTCTGCTAGTGGTGGGATTGGTATATAAACTTTTTCTAAACCTTTTGAATTTATTGCAGATATCTTTCCAGATGATATATTTCTTCTAATCTGATCATGAAATTGCTTAGTTCGAGTAAAATATGCTACATATGATGGATTAAGTGGACTAGTAAATGAAAAACAAGCATCATGAAAAACGACTCCTTGATCACTTAACCACGAAGTTCCTTTTCCAATATCTTCAATCGTTTCACCTGCTGCAACCATTATAACATCATTTTTCTTAGCTAATCTTAATTTTTTAGTATCAACTAATTCCTTACTTAAAAATGATTTAGTTTCATTAGCCCAAATACCATAATGTGTATACATCTCTCCATAATGAATACATGGAACCCCTTCTGAAATCATATCAGTTTTAACAAATCTTTTACCTCTTTGAAATTCTCCAATATCACCTAATTTATTGAATATTATTGAACCTTCCTCAAAACTAAACAACTGCTCACGGAAGAATTCGAATTGTTTTTTACGGTTTTGGCGTTCGGTTTCTAGTTCGGTTGTTAATTGGTTGCTTAACGAAGTTAATTCATCTAACACACGAACAATTTCTTGTTGGATTTCAAGGGATTTTTCTGGATTATCTGGACAAGGAATTGGGATTTTAAGTTTTGATAAATCCTTCTGTGAAATTGAAGGGACTGATCCTAAACCTATAATTTTATTTAAACTTATTTTGAAATTTTCAGTTTTTAAGCAATATGATAAAAATTTACTTAAGCACTTAATTTCCTTAAAAACAACTAGCTGTGGATTTAAGGTAGCTAAATATGGTAAATCTTCAACATAAGCTGTTTTACCAACTGACGCTGTTTTACAAAAAATTATATCACCATTGTGAATCATTATTTCAGGTGATTCATAATATTTATCCCAATTAATGAAAGTTAGTTTTTCATAGTTTATTTTATCATTTATTATATTGGATGGACTTAATGCAATTGCACCATCTTTATTTTCTACTATATCTTTTTTTGTATAACCACGATAACCAATTCTACCAATAATTTTACACACATCTCCCAGAGGCAACCACTCCACATCAACCCCTTTTAATAACTCGTCTAATTTACTCATGATTTCCCTCCTTTTTTGTTATTTGCTTTAGCCTGTTTATCGCCTGCTTTAGCTTGTTTTTCTAAGATTGTAATGGTTTTTAGGTATTCACTTTCCACATTGCTAAGGGTTTTGGCTTTGTATTTTTTGTATTCTAAGGTTGCTTTCTCTTTCATTGCGGCATTAGAGATACTCCCTGCATTATCTAAAACTTTGCGTCCTGTCGAATTCAGGATATTATCTAACTCTCGGATATAATCGTTCATACACATTGGGCGTTCTTCAATGGCATTTAATTCGGCTAAATCAAAATAGGCTGCTACCAAGTTATTTAATACGCGTAATTCTTTTTCTTCTAAAAAATTTTTAGCAATCATCGCTTCAGCTTGTGTAGGCTCATCGCCTTTAAAATTGGTTAATCCAACAAAAGGCTTATCGCTATCTACACGCATATAGATGACTTCGCTTGCAGTATGCCCATGAGCAGCATAATGCAATTTGTTTTGTACAATTTTGAAAAAAGTTACACTTGCATCACTTTTTGGGTCGTAATCGGTTGCTGTAGCGTACAAATCTAATATTTGGCGGTACATTACCTTTTCACTTGAACGGATATCACGAATACGGTCTAAAAGTTCTTTCCAATAATTGCCTCCACCCAAATTTTTCATGCGTTCATCATCCATCGTGAACCCTTTTACGATGTATTCTTTCAGTCGATTGGTTGCCCATTGACGAAAGCCTGTAGCAATCTTCGAGTTTATTCTATACCCCAAAGCAATAATCATATCAAGATTGTAATAATCCAGTTCACGAGAAACTTCACGATTACCTTCTATTTGAACTGTTCGGATTTTCCGAACAGTTGCTTCTGCAATCAGTTCTTCTTCTGTAAAAATATTCTTAATATGTTCACTTACTGTTGATTTTGAAGTTTGGTATAATTCAACCAATTGTTTTTGCGTTAACCAAATTGTATCGTCATCCAATTGGACATTAATTTTAGTTTGTCCATCTTCTGCAGTATATAAAATTATTTCACTCATCCTTCGATTTCTTTTACAAGATGATCAATCGCTGCACGTAAAGATGAAATGTTGTTCACAGTTTCAGCTAACTCAGTATTTAACACTTCAATGTCTATCACTTCGCGTGTATCTACCGCTTCTACATACGAACTTACCGAAAGGTTATAATCGTTTTCTTCAATTATCTTATTCTCTATGGTTACTGCAACATGTTTTACATTTTCTTTCGCATCAAACAACTGCATAATCTTCTCGATATGTACATCCTCTAACATATTGTTGTTGGTTACTTTCTTGTAGAAGTCCTCACCTGTCGCATCGATAAATTGTGTTTTGTACTCAGATTTGTGTTTTGATAAAACTAAGATATTTACGCCAATAGAAGTTCCAAAGAATAAATTTGCAGGTAAACTGATTACTGTTTCTACAAAATTTTCTTTTATTAAATATTTTCTGATTTTTTGTTCTGCTCCACCACGGTAGAAAATACCAGGAAAACATACAATGGCTGCACGCCCTTTACTTGATAAATAATTAAGCGCATGTAAGACAAACGCAAAATCTGCTTTTGATTTTGGTGCTAAAACTCCAGCTGGTGCAAAACGATCATCGTTAATTAAAGTGGGATCATCCGAACCTACCCAATTCACCGAATAAGGAGGATTAGATACAATGGCATCGAAAGGTTTATCGTCGATAAAATGAGGATCGGTTAAAGTATCTCCTAATTGGATGTTGAATTTATCGTAATTGACATTGTGCAAAAACATGTTCATACGCGCTAAGTTGTATGTCGTATGATTGATTTCTTGCCCAAAGAAACCATCCTCGATAATGTGGTTATCGAAGTGTTTTTTTGCTTGTAACAACAAAGAACCCGAACCAGCAGCAGGATCGTAGATTTTGTTTACCGTAGTTTGTTTGTGCATGGCTAATTGCGCAATCAATTTCGATACGTTTTGAGGTGTAAAGAATTCACCACCCGATTTCCCTGCATTGGCTGCATAGTTAGAAATTAAGAATTCGTAAGCATCCCCAAATAAGTCGATTTGGCTTTCTTCGAAACTACCAAAATTTAACTCGGCAACTCCTTTTAAAATTGCAGCTAAACGTTTGTTTTTATCTTCTACGGTATTTCCTAAACGTGTACTTGTTGTATCGAAATCTGCAAATAATCCTTTGATGTCTTGTTCAGACTCGTATCCATTTGCTGAGTTTTCAATATCCGTAAATATAGCTTTTAGGTCTGTATTTAAGTTTGAATTTGTATTGGCAGTATCGACTACATTACAAAACAATTGACTTGGATAAATGAAATATCCTTTTGTTCTAATAGCATCGTCTTTGATTTCTGGTGTGATGATGTCGTCTGCTAATTTTGCATAGTTTACACTTTCGTCACCACCTTCGATATAATTAGTGAAATTCTCACTTATGAAACGATAGAATAAAGTTCCTAACACAAAGTGTTTGAAATCCCATCCGTCTACTGAGCCACGTACTTCGTTGGCAATTTTCCAGATTTTGGCTTGTAGTTCTGCTCTTTGGGCTGTATTTGTCATTGTCTTTATTTCTTTTTAAAGATAAAATTTATCTTTTGTATAATCATTATTGAAAACATTACAAGTTTAATGCATTTAAACGCCAAAATAAGACGTTAGTGCTTTTTTGTATTGGTTTGTTTTTTACTTGTACAAATATACATTCTATGTGTGCAATGTTTTTGCATAGTTATTTTTCAATTTGAATTAATTCCTGTGGGTACGTCATATCCTCGTAGACTAAATTAGTAAAAAAACTAATATAGCCTTATGATGATGAAAAAGACAAAAGAAATAGAAGCTTACTTAACTTATAGTAAAAAACTACAAGTTCTAAAATATGCTAAAGAATATGGAAATAACACTATAGCTTATAAATTTTATGGTGTTAAAAAGAGTACATTTTATAAATGGAAAAAAGCATATGAAGAACATGGAGAAGAAGGTTTACTCAGAAAGAAACCAACTCCTCATACTTTTCCTAACCAAATTAAGCAAGAGATTGTAAATAAAGTATTAGAACTTCGAAAAGAACATAAATTAGGGACTTGGCGAATTAAATGGTATTTAGAACGTTATCATGATATTTTAATATCAGAATCAAGTGTTTATCGTATTCTAAAGCGTAATAATGTTACTAGGTTAGACAGAAAAGTAACTAGAAGAGCTATGCATAGTATAAGATATGAAAAAGAAACGCCTGGTCATCATGTACAAGTTGATGTTAAATCTCTAATTTTCCATGATGTAAATGGTACTAAAATCAAGCGATTTCAATATACAGTGATTGATGATGCTACTCGAATTAGAGCACTTAAAATCTGTGAAAAGCACAATCAATTAAGTTCAATTGATTTCATAAATTATGTTGTAGAAAAATTTCCCTTCAGAATTAATACAATTCAAACAGATAACGGACATGAATTTCAATCAAAATTTCATTGGCATGTTCAAGATTTAGGAATGAGACACCGATTTATAAAGGTAGGAACACCTCAGTTGAATGGAAAAGTTGAACGATCTCATTTAACTGATAAAAAAGAATTTTACCAGCTTTTAAATTACACAGATGATGTGGATTTAAATCAAAAATTAGAGCAATGGGAAAACTTTTATAATTTCAATAGACCTCATGGTTCATTTAAAGGAAAAACACCCTATGAAATACTAAAATTTAAACTAAAATAATTATATTTAAAGTCTAGCAGGTGATGAAGTACAACAATATCCGATAAAAGAATCAGTCTTATTTATTACAATTTAATCTTGTTGGTTAAATAATTCTTGAATTTTTTTCATTTGATTTAACAAATTTAACCAATTCAAACTCTCTCCAACAATCATATGTTCTTGCATTGTTTTATAATCCTGTTCCCATTTTGATAGAATTTCCTCAGGAGGAATAATGCTTAATTTTCCTTTTTCGTGATTAGAATAATCTAAACCTCTTAATGGATTTACTGTTTTACGATGATCTACAATAGTCTGAAATAAATTGTCATCAACTATCGCTTTCTCACCAAAACCTGCTTGCATCATTCTATCTAAATCATAAAAGTGACGAGTTAATCTATCTGTTCTGATTTTATCAATAGGTTTAGAAAACTCTTCATGAAGTAATAAAACTTTTTCTATAAATGTACGTGTTGGAATTACTACTTGGACATTAAAATCAGGTTCAGTAAAAGGTAAATCTTTATAATTTTCATCAATAAAAGAAATAATAGATTTTGTTTCAGATGGCTCTGTTAAGGAACGAGCCCCAATTTCTAATAATACTCTTTGTTGAATATAAGAATTATTTACAGGCACTACAGATTGGTAATAAATTTCTAATGTATTAGGATCACTTGTATCGTCTACATGTTCGTTGTATTTGATTTCATATAATTCTTTGCTAATTCCTAATTGATCCAACTTCTGAATTAACTCTTCTCTAAACTCATTGATAATAAATCCATCTGAAGCTTTTCGTAATTTTTTAATTTGAGATTTTGAATTTAATTCATCAAATCCTAATAAATGACGATCGATAATTAAATCAATATCTTCAGAAAATCGATCAATTAAATGATAAGCCTTACTTAATGATGTCCCACCTTTAAAGATAATTGAATTAGCATATTGTGATTGAAAAATAGCTTTCAACAAAATACAAACCCACCAATCTTTCTCTATTACAAATGCAGGTAAACCTTTAGCTATACTTGTCTGTTCAAGTATCTGAATTTTTTGTTCTTTCGTAAGGTTAATCCACATTGTTATTGTCTTTCGTAAGGTTAATAATTTGTTTTTGAATCCAAACAGGAGCGTACTTTAATTGTTTTTGAACTACTTCATTATTTAATTGTAGCACACTAGGGTGTATTTGATTTAAAAAATCATCTGTTATTTCTTTTTGTCCTATTTCTTTAAAAGATTGAATTATCAAGTGTAATAATTCATCTTTAATGGCAAAGCTTTTAGGGACTGTTTTTTTGAATTGAATTGTACGATTTCCTATTTTGATTTCGCGTTGTGATCCATCAGTTAGATATACAGCTTTTAAAGGAACCTGAGTTGTTAATCCTAATAAATATAAAGCCAAGACACCTGTAGGAGCAATACGAGCTTTATCCCGTTGTGCGATTTGTTTCGCAATTTCTTCAGTTGTGGGATAAATAGCACCTAACAACGAATCTTTTTTAGGTTTAAGATAAATACCTTGAGCTAAACGCTCAACTAAACCTTCTTTTTCTAAACGAGAAAGTACTTTACGGATGTTATCTGAAGAGCCATATTTTGAGAAATCAGCTAAAAAAAATATTTTGCCAAAAGATGATTTTGAAATCTTTGTTTCTATTTGATTTTTAGCTGATTTCATTTTGTTTTTGGTTAATTTTATGTCACAAATTTAGTGAAAATTTGTGACAAAATTTAATTTTAAAAATGTAATTATAGTAATTCTATATCTTGTAATTTTCGCCCAAATTCATCATCTGCTGCTAGTTTGAAAAGATCATCTTGTAAACCTAGGGGTGTACTTTAATTGTTTTTTGAATGACTACATTATTTAATTGTAGCACAGTAGAATGTATTAGATTTAAGAATTCATCTTTCACGTTTTTTTGACCTATTTCTTTAAAAATGCACTGTATTTAAAGTTTATAAGTTTACAAATATAGCTTGGGTTAGCTTTTTCAAATCCATCTAACCTCCCCATTATTTAGTTCTGTTTTCAAATTAAGATTTATTAAGTGCAATATATTGCACTATTTTAAACCTTTAAGCTAAAATAATAGTAATATACTTATAAAAGTGCAATTTGTTGCACTTTTCTTGTTTTATACCTTATTTATTTCTAAATTTACATTAAAAGTGCAATATATGACACTATCAATAATTAATCAAATCAAAGAAAGACGTAAAGTTTTAGCGATATCACAAGAAACATTAGCAGAGATTTCTGGTGTTGGCTTACGCACGTTAAAACAATTTGAAAGTGGTAAAGGTAATCCAACTTTAGAAACACTACAAAAGTTGTGTGATGCCTTAGGATTAGAAATTAAATTAGAGGTTAAATCGATTGAATCATGAGAGTTGCTCAAATTTTATATAAAGGTGAAAGGGCAGGAGTTTTAACGCAATTGGATAATGGTAGTTTTCATTTTATCTATAATGAAGATTGGATATCAGATGATTCTAAACCATCAGTCAGTTTAACATTGCCTAAAAATCAAATTGAATTCGAATCAGAATCATTATTTCCTTTTTTCTATCATCTATTACCTGAAGGTGTAAATAAACGAATGATTTGTAAAACATATAAGATTGATGAAGATGATGCTTTTGGAATATTATTACAAGCTTCTAAAGTAGATACAGTGGGTGCAGTAACAATAGAAAGAATGTAAAATGAAAATAGAATTAAATAATTGCCCAGGTTCTTTAAAAGAAAATTTTAATGCGTACAGTCCTGTTGTTCTAAAGAAAATGTTTAATGGTAAAAAGGTAAGTCCATTTTTAAATTATACTTCGCCAACTGATCGTAAGGATAAAAGTAGTTTTAACCAAAATCAAACACATATTTCTATTTCGGGATTTCAAGAGAAATATTCTTTAATTCTTGATGGAAATGAATTACGATTAACGAATGAAAAGGAAAGCGGTCAATATATACTGAAACCGATTTCTGATTTACCTAAAAATAGTGAATTTGCACCAGCTAACGAACAATTGACGATGCAAATTGCCAAACAAATTTTTAAAATTGAAACAGCAGAAAATGTATTAGTTTTTTTTGAAGATGGAAGTCCAGCTTATCTTACGAAGCGTTTTGATTACAATGAAAATGGTGAAAAATTAGCAGTAGAGGATTTCGCTTCTTTATTAGGGAAATCACCTGCGACAGATGGAGAACAATATAAATATGAGGGGAATTATTTGGAGTTATTTGATGCTTTAAAAAAATATGTACCTGCTTGGAAAATAGAAGCGCCTAAGCTATATACATTAATCGTATTCAATTATCTGTTTTCCAATGGAGATGCTCATTTAAAGAATTTTTCATTAATCGAAACTCAACAAGGCGATTTTAAATTAAGTCCAGCTTATGATTTATTAAATACTAAAATTCATATTGACGATTCAGATTTTGCATTAAAAGAGGGATTATTACCTAAATCAATTTCAAAAGGAAAAATAATAGACCAATTATTTTTGTTAGGTGAGAATGCAAAAATGACAGAAAAATCAATCATAAAAGTCATTCAAAATCTATCTTCTAAGGAAGATCAAGTGGTAGATTTAATTGGTAAATCGTATTTATCAGAAAAATTAAAACGTAATTATTTGCAAAGTTATCAGCGTCGATTGAAGAAACTGAGAATAGTTATAGATTGAAAAAATGAACAAGGAGATTTCCTTAGCACATTTTTTATAATTTATCCTATAAGCAAAATGGAATAGGTTATTCCTTCTTTTCAACGTAATTTTATAAGCGAAATAATAGAATCAAAAATGAAAAAAATAGATATTATAACTTTAGATCATTTAGATCAAATTGATCAAGCATCTTTTAATCAACCAAAAATTATTTATAAACACAGTACAACTTGTGGGTTATGTGATATAATTTGGGATATTGTAAAAGAAAGCGATTTTGAACTGAATTATTTAGATTTATTAACGTATAGACCACTCTCTAATGAGATTGAACGACGATACAATGTTCAGCACGAATCACCGCAAATCCTTATTATAAAAAATGGAAAATGTGTGTACAATGATCACATCGTAAAATAAAAAATGAAGAAATTCAGAAACAATTAGATTTATTCGATTAAAGAATCTTCGGTTTGATTTCCTAACAGGAAAACTAAATTACGTTCGTGTTCATCAATAAAATCTTCACCTGTATAAAAAGTTTCATCTACGACAACATATATCTTTAACCCCTTATTTAACTTTGAGTCTTTAAACACTAAATGACTTACAAAATATGTACTCAAATTATCATCGAAATTTTTGGTACGACTATCAAATCTAAATTGGGCATGATTTCGTGGTCCCGAATATTTAGTTTCAACTTCTACTTGATTTTCTTCTTTCAGAACATTGATATAATTTCTTAAAAACGAAAAAGCTTCTTCGCGAGCAACAATCGGATCATCATTATAAAATGAATTAATTGTTACTTCTTTTGTTTCTTGATCGAATAGTGTTTCGACTTCATAATGAACTTTTAATTTCATAATCTTCTATTTTAAAATTATGAAGCAAACCTATGACTACACAACTATCAGATTACGATAGTCTAAAAAATAATTATAAAAATATCTAAAAGACATGTTTTGGCGGGATGGTTTATGACCTTTGTAATATAAATTAAAAACAAGAAAATATGCCTATAATTACAATTGAATTGTCTGATGAACAATTAAAAAAAGTGAAAGAAACCCTGAGTTATAATGGTAATTTAGATTTGAAAGAAGAAACTTTTAATGGAAGTTCAATTGAGTTGGATTTACTTCCATTTATACACATGATGACAGTAAAAGGGTATAAAGAAGAATATATTGGTGCTGTGTTCGTGGAGATTCCGAAGGAGTAGATTTTTAAAAATCAATAAATCTTATGAGGTTTCTATTTTTATGAGATTTGTTAGATGTTTATTGGTACTTTATTAGTAATTTACAGCAATTTTTTAGAAAATGACACAACAACATATCAAACAACTCGAAATAGAATTATGGGAAGCAGCAGACGAATTGCGTGCGAATTCGAAACTGACTGCTGGTGAATACAAAGACCCTCTGTTGGGATTGATTTTATTGCGATTTGCGGAGAATAAATTCATAGAAGCCAGAGCACAATTAGCAGAAACCCTTCCGATTAATCCACGCACCAAACAACGAAGAGAAGCCACCAAAGACGATTATGCGGCGATGGGTGCGATGTATTTGCCCGAGAAAGCGCAATATTCGTATTTAGCGGCTTTGCCCGAATCGGAAGATTTAGCCGAAGCAGTGAACG
The DNA here is from genome assembly GCF_002333005.1 of Empedobacter sp. UBA2044. NCBI lineage: Bacteria > Pseudomonadati > Bacteroidota > Flavobacteriia > Flavobacteriales > Weeksellaceae > Empedobacter > Empedobacter sp. UBA2044. The sequence continues at coordinate 34,462 of NZ_DDBA01000017.1, read as the reverse complement.
ATGCGATGAAATTGATCGAGGCAGAATACGAAGATTTAGCAGGTATTCTTCCGAAAAACTTCCACGATTTAACGCCCGAAGATGATACGGATAGCAATCTACTGGCAAATCTAATTCGTATTTTCAATAGTGATTCGGTGCGCAATGCCAAAGGCGATGTATTTGGGCGTGTGTACGAATATTTCCTAATGAAACTCTCGATGATGGGTGCAGGTGCACAAGAAGGAGGCGAATTCTTTACGCCACCGTCTTTGGTACAGTTGATTGTCAATTTCATTCAACCGAATCATGGTATTATCCATGATCCTGCTTGTGGGTCGGGAGGTATGTTTGTGCAAACGGCACATTTTATCAAAGATCATCTCAATAAAAAAGTAAACGAAGCCATTACGGTGTACGGTACCGAGTACAAATCGAATACCACGAAATTGGCGAAGATGAACTTAGCGATACACGGCATTGAAGGGAAAATTGCTAACAACAATTCCTTTTATTCGGATCCACATGAGTTGTATGAAAAGTGTGATTTCGTAATGGCAAATCCACCGTTTAACGTGGACAAAGTAGATGCGAAAAACAAGTTTCTGGCAGAAGATAAACGTTTGCCTTTTGGTGCGCCTTTAACAGGAAAAGGAAGCATTGGTAACGGAAATTACTTATGGATTCAGTACTTTATGAGTTACCTGAATGATACTGGACGTGCCGGATTTGTCATGGCGTCTTCGGCAACCGATGCCGGAAATGCCGAAAAACGTATTCGTGAAGAATTGGTAAAAACCGGCAATGTAGATTGTATTGTTTCTATCGGAAACAATTTCTTCTATACGCGTTCGTTACCTTGTCATGTTTGGTTTTTTGATAAAGGCAAACGTCCTGAAAACAAGAATAAAATCTTAATGATCGATGCACGTAATGTGTTTCGAAAGGTAACGACCACGATTAACGATTTCTCGGAAGAGCAATTAGAAGGTCTTACCGCTATTATGGCTATGTATCGAGGGCAACAGCCCGAAGTAGCTGCGGATAACGCTTGGTTTAACGAACATTTCCCGGATGGAACCTATCGTGATATTGAAGGTTTGTGCAAGATTGTGAACTTGGACGAAGTAGCCGAACAAGATTATAGCCTTACACCAGGACGTTATGTAGGCGTGAATATCGATATTGATATGGATTTTGATTACCAAAGCCGTATGCAAGAACTCCATAGCGAATTAGCCACCTTGAACGAAGAAGCCAACCAATTGATGAACCAAATTCAAGCGGTGAAATTATGAGTGAATTGGTATATCTAAATGAAATTGTTAAAGTAAAAGGGGGTAAACGTTTACCTAAAGGACATGAGCTACTTAGCAATATAACAAATCATAAATATATAAGAGCCAGAGATATTAAAGAAGGAAAAATAAACTTTGATCAGCCTGTATATATTTCCAATGAAACTCATGAACAGATAAAAAAATATATCGTTCACACGGGAGATATAATTTTAACCATTGCTGGGACGATTGGAGAGGTTGGTTTAGTAACAGAAGAATTTAATCATTCAAATCTTACAGAAAATGCAGTAAAAATTCAGGCTGATAGTTCTAGAGTTTCAAATGTTTATCTTAAATATTATTTGGGAAGTAAAGCGGTTTATGATTATTTTCATCTTTTGGCATCAGGTGCTGCCCAACCAAAATTAGGGATTTATAAAATTTTATCTACAAAAATCAATCTTCCCCCACTCGAAACCCAAAAGAAAATCGCTTCGATATTATCAGGTTATGATGATTTGATCGAGAACAACCTCAAGCGCATCAAAATTTTGGAAGAAATGGCACAGCAAACCTACGAAGAATGGTTTGTGCGTATGCGTTTTCCTGGGCACGAATCAGCCACCATCAATCCCGAAACGGGTTTGTCGGAGGGTTGGGAGAAGGTGAAGTTAAAAGATTGCTGTGATTTAGTGATGGGTCAAAGTCCAAAATCTGAATTTTATAATGATGAAAAATTAGGATTACCATTTCATCAAGGTGTAAAAGATTATGGATTTAGATTTCCAATTAACACATCTTGGAGTACGGCAGGTAATAAAAAAGCTAAACCAAATTCAATTTTATTTAGTGTTAGAGCTCCTGTTGGAAGATTAAATGTAGCTGCTGAAGAAATTATTTTAGGTCGTGGATTAGCTGCAATCAACCATAAAAAGGAATTGAATAGCTTCATTTTTTACCAATTACGTAAAATATTTTTTGAAGATAATTTAATTGGTGGCGGAGCCATATTCGCATCTGTAACTAAAACAGATGTTGAAAGAATAGAATTAATTTATAATGAAGAATTAGCAATTAAGTTTAATGATTTTGCTTCAAAAATAGACCAACAAATATTAAATCTACAAAACCAAAACCAACGTTTACGCGAGGCGCGAGATATTTTGTTGCCACGCTTGATGATGGGGATGATAGAGGTGTAAAAAGTGAACTAAAACTAAACTACTATAAAAAATACGAATACATGTTTGCAGAATTAGAAAAATACAAAACAAACGGGCATTTTTTCTTCGAAAAAAATGACAACCTTAGAAATAAAAGTAAAGATGTTCCTAATCTACCAGGAGTTTACTATATCCTAAAATTAGCTAAAGGTAAAGTGGAATTGGTTTACATAGGAAAATCTGGTTCTATGTTACAAAATGGTCAATTCAAAGATCAATTATTGAATAAGAGATTAAATAATAAACAGGATGGTATTCGAAGAGAATACTATTTCTTGAATAAAATAGAGGAAGAAAACATTGAAGCTTTGGATATTTATTGGTTTGTTACCGTGGATGATGAACATAATGATTTACCAGGTTATGTTGAGGGATTGTTATTACAACGATACTTTGAAGTCTACGGCTGTTTACCACCATGGAATAAATCTTTTTAAACCAAAACCAACGTTTACGCGAGGCACGGGATATTTTGTTGCCACGCTTGATGATGGGGATGATAGAGGTGTGATGAATGACTAACTAAAACTAAACTACTATAAAAAAACTTTAAATTATGAAAATTGAAAAGAATGATAACTTCATAAATTGGTTAATAGCCAATAATATTACATCTAACGAAAGTGCTATAAGCTATGATTCTTACGTGCGTAATGCTTTATTGTGCCTTGAATTGAATATGTCACAAGTTCAAGATGTAAATGCAGTTGAAGAGGTAATTGATGTGTTATCAAGAAAAGATACTGCTCAAAAATATGAGAAATCTATAAAAACAATACAAAATTATTTATCAGGTTTACGTGCTTATGGAGAGTTTGTAAATGACACTTCTACTTATGTAGAGGGTACAGCTGTCAATCTTCCACTGATAGTAGATACAAGTTTAGATCAAGTGTATGTACAAGAAGATTTGTTTAAAAATTTCGTGTTTCGATTGATTACTCAAGATCGTTTTTACAATGATATATATTTCCCTATTAGTTTAATTAAACAGCTATTCTATAAAAATGATAAAAGAAAAGCTTTTGATCATATATTAGAAAAAATGATTAATTCTATCAAGATGTACGATTCAAAACAAAACGAAATCTTATTTAAAGATATTTTAGAATTAAAAATTAGTAACAATAAAGTTGTTGTTAACCAGACGAATAAAGAGATCGAAATATATACGCCAACTGAAAATGGCAATTCCAAACCTTTTACAATCGATAAATTAAGCGATATATCAATAGATCATGTTATTTCTCAACATGGTATAATGCTAGAATTAAAAGATAAATTACCGACTTTTAGTAGATTAACTGAAATTTTAAAAAAATCTTCAACTGAAGTTATAAATAGACCAACACTTGCCTTATATAAAAAGGAAAATGGTTTAGAAAATATTCTTCTTGAAATAAATATTAATGATTTAGAAAACGAATTAAATTCAATCATTGGTAAAACAGAATTAAGATTAATGGATAGAAAATTAAATACAAGTAAAGGGAAAAAATAAGCTAACACCAACCAATAAGAAGACTATAAATTATGAATAACATAATAAAACTTAAATCAATAAGTGAATTATTAGGTGAACGTTTTTTTGTTCCGGCTTATCAAAGAGGATATCGTTGGGATAGCTCTCAAATAAATGACTTATTAAATGATATTTACTCTTTTGCTATCAAAAAGAATAAAGCTGATAAGGAGTTTTATTGTTTGCAACCGATTATTGTAAAGTATAACGAAACAAACTATAATTATGAGGTTATTGACGGACAACAACGATTAACAAGTATAAAAATTTTACTTACTTATTTCAGTAATAGATTTTTAGTAGGTCGTTCATTCGAACAACGATACGGAAAATCAATATTTGAAATTGAGTATGAAACTAGACCAGAATTAAGTGAAATTTTCAATAATACTATTGAAAATTTCTCAAAAGCTAATATCGATTATTATCATATCACAAAAGCTTACCAATACATTGATGAGTGGTTTAAAACAAAGGTTAGTAAAGATGGATTGATGGAAGATGATTTGTTTGATTCAATTAATAGAACTTTAATATATAACTCGACCAATCAGAAAGAAGAAGGTATTGTACAAGTAATTTGGTATGAGTTAAAGGATGAAAAAATAAATCCAATCGATACTTTTATTCGCATCAATCTCGGAAAAATTCCATTAAATAGTGCTGAGTTAGTTAAAGCATTGTTTTTACAAAGTAATTTATTTGGAAATGATGAGTTGGCCAAAATAAAACAAAGAGAAATAGCACATCAATGGGATAGTATTGAACGTCAATTGCAAAAAGAGGAGTTTTGGGCTTTTATTAGTAACAAAGATTTTGATGCGAGGATAGAGCTATTATTGGAAGTTTTGTACATGAAGGCTATTGATGATGATGATGATCTTCGAGAATTATTAAAAAAGGAAAAAAATCCTGTATTTAGGTATTATAACCTACAAGTTGAAGCAATAAAAGAATTTAGTACAATTGCTAGATTATGGGAAGATATATATAAACTGTATAATACCTTATTAGATTGGTATAGTAATCCAACATGGTATCATTATATAGGTTATCTAATTTACACAGGAAATAGTTTGTATGATATTTACAAATTATCCATAAAAAATGAAATAATTCGAAAGGATGATTTCACTCAAGAATTAATAAGTGAGATTAAACTTGAATTTAAATCAATACACTATTTAAACTTTGAAGGTGTTATTGCCGAATTTGAACAGAATTATAAGGATAATAATTTAGTTAAACCTATAAAATTAGATTATAAAGACGGTAAAGTTTTTAATTTTTTACTGTTATTTAATATTGAAACAATTGTTCAGCAATGTATAAAGAATAATCTTATTTATAAGTTTCCATTTTTTCAGTTTAGTAATATGAAAGATGCGAACAATTTGAATACAACTTGGGATATTGAACATATTAGTTCATATAATGATAATCCTTTAAATAAAGTAAATGATCAAATAGTGTGGCTTAAAAATGCCTTAGAGGATGTTTTAGATATAGAAAAGGAAGATTACTACGAAGATATTACGAGTTTTATTAAAAAAGAAGGTAAAAATATCTTATTTGAAGATTTGAAAGAAAAAGTTGTTTCAAAGGCGGGAGATGATAACATTCCTGATGAATTTAAAAACGATATTGGCAATTTGACATTATTAGATGCAAACACCAACAGAGGTTATGGAAATGCATTATTTGTTACCAAAAGAAAGAAAATAATTAAAAAGGAAAAATCTGGGCTTTTTGTTCCTATAATTACCCGAAATGTATTCTTAAAATATTACGACGAAAATAGAATTAATAAATCAGTTTGGTCTATTGATGATATTATTAGTTATCGAGTTGAAATGCAAAAAACGCTTAATTCATTTTTACCTAAATTTTAAATCATGAAAAACTATACTTTACAAGACTTGCTTTTTGGGGAAGTGGAGTTCGAATATAACGGAGAAATAAAAAATTATAGTTTTGATGGTATCTCTATACCATTAATTCAACGTGATTATGCTCAAGGTAGAAAAAATGAAGAAATCATTAGGAACAGATTTATTACATCACTTTTTAATGCATTATCAAAGAATGAAATATTAGAGCTTGATTTTATTTATGGTTCCATATCAAAGTTAAATAATCTCAATTATTTTCAACCACTTGATGGTCAACAACGATTGACAACTCTTTATTTATTGAATTGGTACATTGCAAACACAGAGTTACATGGCAACGCTAGAGAAGATGTATTGAATAATCTTAAACGATTTTCTTATGAAACACGCACTAGCTCTACTTTATTCTGTCAAAAAATATGCACTATACATTTTACGGGGAACCCAAAGGATTATATAGTAAATTCATATTGGTTTCATGAAGAGTTTAAAAGTGATCCTACTGTGATTGCTATGCTGGAGATGTTAGGGAAAATTCACGACACGTATACGAAGCTAATTAAAACTGACGAAAAATATTTCAATAGATTATCTAATTTAAAATTTTATGTATTGCCGTTAGATGGATTTAATCTTTCTGATGAATTATATATTAAGATGAATGACAGAGGAAAACAGCTATCTCATTTTGAAAATTTTAAGGCAGATTTTATCAATTGGATGAAATCAGAAAAAAACAGGGAATATAATAAATTTAATGAATCTGTCAATTTTAAGCAAAAAAGCATGCCTTATTATCTTAAAATTGCTTCAAAATTGGATAATGCATGGTCTGATTATTTTTGGGAGAAGTCTATTGAAAACTCTAGTAGTTCAGAAATAGATTCATCTCAATTAGATACATACTTCCTGAAATTTATAAACAACTTTCTTCTAAGTGAATTTATAATAAAGAATGAATCAAAAGTAGAAGATACCGTTAGTTTTAACTTCTTGTATTCATCTCAAAGTAATATATATAATGACTGGAATAATTATGATAAATTATTTGATTTTGATATCGTTCTTCGATTAGAAATATTTTTAGATAAGCTTATTGAATTTAAAGATATATTAAAAAGAAATCTTGCTCCTTCTTGGAAATCAGATTTTAATTGGTTTGTAGACGATTTAGAAATAAGTCAAATAAATAGAATACTGTTTCATTCAATATATAAATATTTATTAAATAGCGATTTTAGTGAGCGTCGATTTAAAGAATGGATTAGAGTAGTTTGGAATATTATAGTTGACCCCGACATTAGAAGTATACTAGTGATGTTAAATGTAATTAGGGTTATTGATAGTATGAGTAGTTATTCTACTAATATTTTAGACAACTTAGTAGATAATTCTTTAGATGATGTTATTAATAATTTAAAAGATAATTTTTTACAAAATCAATTAATCGAAGAAAAAAATAAGGCAATTTTTATTCTAGGCCATGAAAATGAGCAAGAAGAAAGGTATAATGAAATTGTTAAAACTGAAAAACATGAATTGTTTCAAGGAAATATTAATTTCATACTAAAAGAAGTGCGAAACATTGAAGATTTGAAGCACAATAGGACGATTGCTAATAGTTTATTCAGTAAAGAAGGAGGTTTGAATGCGGTTGAAAATCAAAATCATGTATTGTTTAGATATGTCATCTCTCAATTTGAAACGCTTGATCAAATCACTGCCAGTTATTATAGGGACGATTACGATTACTGGCAGTTATTATTAAGAAGAAAGGAATATATTGTTATTCAGAATATTATTTCAAGTCTTTTTAGTTACAAAGACATAAATGAAGTTAATCAACATCTTGTTTTTTCAATAAATAAAAAGTCAAGTATTGAAGATTATTCTCATTTGCATAACAGTTTATACTATGATAATGAATTTCATAAATGGTTCCAAAAGAGTGGTTTAGATGTTTTATGGTACTATTCTAATCATCTCTATATTAATAGATATCGATCTTCAAACGATAGAGTGTTGATCGATAATTTAAGAAATGAATTAATTAATAAGGTTGTAACGGAGCTAGATTTTGAATGTAATGCAAACTGTGGAGAAACCACTTTTTACAAAGGAAAAATGATTGATTGTGAAAAGAGACAAGATAATGGTGTGCATATTACCATAAAATTCTATGAGAATGATTTTATTGATGTTGGTATATGGAGTGGTCATAATTTACAATTAAAGGATTCAAATAAAGAAGAAGATTACTGGATAGAATGTCAAGAGTTTGAATATGAATCTTTAGACAATAACGAAGATTTGAATAGTGTTTATCAAAAAATAGTAGAAAATATTAAGATATTAAACCTAAAAACCAATTAACATGTCCTACGAATACTCAGAAGATCAATTGATAGAACAAGCTACAGAAGATGTACTGAAAGAGCTGGGTTGGCAAGTGGTAACGGCTTGGCAAAATGAATCCTTTGGTGAGGAAGGTTTGTTGGGGCGTGATAATAAAACAGAAGTAATTTTAGAGCGTCATTTATTGGCTGCTTTAAAGCGATATAATCCCGATTTACCCGATTTGGCTTACAAACGTGCGATTGAGAAGATCGGGCAGAGGATAGCTGGCCAAACTATTGCACAACATAACAAAGCGAAATATCAGCTCTTGAAAAATGGAGTTGAAGTTTCATTCATGAATTCTGAAGGCAAAGCACAGAAGAAAACCTTACGAGTTTTTGATTTCAACGACTATGAAAATAATGATTTCATAGCCGTTCGTCAGTTGGAAGTTACGGGCGAATTACACAACCGTAGACCAGATGTTGTTGGTTTTGTAAATGGAATTCCCTTAGTTTTTATAGAACTCAAATCACATGCGGTGGATTTGCGTTCGGCTTATGATGATAATTTCAAGGATTATAAAGACACCATTCCACATTTGTTTCACCACAATGCTTTTGTGATCCTTTCTAATGGAACTGACGCTAAAGTAGGAACGGTAACGAGTCCATACAAATACTTTTTGGACTGGAAACGTATTACAGAGGAAGCTGAAGGTGTGGTGAGCTTGGATACCATGCTGAGAGGAGTTTGTTCTAAACAGCACTTGATGGATATTTTCGAGAACTTCTTACTTTTTGATGAAAGCAGTGGTAATGTCGTCAAACTAATGGCGAAGAATCACCAGTTTATTGGAGTGAATCGTGTATTGGATAATGTCGAAAACATCGAAGATTTAGAAGGTAAATTAGGGGTTTATTGGCATACACAAGGTTCAGGGAAAACCTATTCTATGGTTTTCTTGTGTGAGAAAATACATCGAAAATTTGGTGGATCCTATACTTTTTTAATAGTTGTTGATCGTACCGAGCTTGAGAACCAAGCATATGATACATTCTCTGGAGTAGGCATTGTCAATAATAAGAATATAATAGCAGGAAAGAAGAGTGGTATTTCAGGACGTGAACATTTACGTGAATTGTTGAGCGAGAATCATCGTTATGTTTTCTCTTTGATTCATAAATTCTCGATAGATCCGGAAAAGGAAACCGAATATCCATTGATCACCGATCGTAAAAATATTATTGTAATTTCGGATGAAGCCCACCGTACTCAAGGTGGTAAATATGCTCGAAATATGCGTTTTTATGGTTTACCAAATGCGTCATATCTTGGATTTACTGGAACGCCAATTATTAAAGATGAAGAAGAGGTAACCAAGAATATATTTGGAGAATATGTGTCCGTTTATGATTTCAAACGCGCAATAGAAGATGAAGCGACGCTTCCATTAAAATATCTGAATAAAGGAGAACGCTTGAATATCGAAAATCCTGCTTTGGATGAGCAAATGGCTGAAATTCTAGAGAATGAAGATTTAGATGAAGATCAACAAAAGAAATTAGCTTATCTGTTCAAAAAAGAATATCCTATTCTTACCTCAGAATCACGTCTTCGTGCCATTGCCAAAGATTTAGTGTGGCATTTTAATGAACGTGGTTATCAAGGTAAAGCTATGTTTGTAGCTTTAGACAAACCTACTGCTGTGCGAATGTATGATTACGTAATGGAGTATTGGCCTGATTATCTATTGGAGTTGAAATCTCGAATAGATAAAGCAGAAGATATTCAAGAAGAACAAGAACTTCAACGTAAATACAAACAAGTAAGTGAAACTGAAGTTTGCGTGGTCGTAAGCTCGGAGCAAAATGAGGTAGATAAATTCAAGAAAATGAATTTGGATATCGAAAGTCACCGTCGCAAAATGGTAGAACGAAATTTAGAAAAGGAATTTAAAGATGAAGAGAATCCTTTCCGTTTAGCTATTGTTTGCGCCATGTGGATTACGGGATTTGATGCACCTTGTGTCTCTACGGTTTATTTAGACAAACCAATTAAAGGACATACTTTGATGCAAACCATCGCTCGTGCCAATCGTGTATATGATGATGAGAAGGAAAATGGTTTGATCGTCGATTATGGTAATGTTTACCAGCAATTAGAGAAGGCTTATGCTATCTATGGAGAAGGTGATAAGGGGAATAAATCTGGTGATAAAGAAGAAAAGCCTTTTGAACAATTAGAAGCTATGGGTAATGAGATCAAACAAGCAATTGATGAAGTTGTTAGTATGCTTTTAGAACTCAATTTTGATATTCAAACATTAATAGAAGCAAATTCGATGTCAAAAATAGCAGCCATTAATAATGGGGCAAATGCAATTTGTCGTAATGACGAGACAAGAGCTAAGTTTGAAATTTCAGCTCGTAATGTGTTTAGAAAGTACAAAGCTTTATTCCCTGAAAAACAGGCAAAGCAATTTGTGAAAGAATACAATGCGATTGATGCTTTATATAATAAACTGAATCAGAAAGTAAAATCAGCCGATGTCACAGAGGTCATTATGCGCTTGCAAGAAGTAGTGAATGAAAGTGTATCAATAGATGCAGTGTCTGAACCTGCTGATGTATATATTGATTTGTCGAAATTCAATATTGAAGCGCTTAAAAAAGCTTTTGAAAAACTACCACGTAAAAATGAGTTGGTTTACGATTTGAATAAAGCAGTGGAGCAAAAATTAGAACAAATGCTTCGTGAGAATCCATTGCGTTTAGAGTTTTACGAACGTTACAAAGAAATTGTTGAGGAATATAATAATGGTAAAACTGAAATTGAAGTTAAACGTAGTTTTGATCAATTAATGGAATTTTATCAGGACCTTTCAGCTGAGGATAAACGTGCATTTCAAGAAAATTTAGATCAGCCGACATTATCTATTTTTGATCTTTTGATAAAAGGAAAAAAGCTTACAGATGAAGAGAAGGAAACGGTTAAGAAAGTAGCAAAAGAAACACTAGAAATACTTCAAAAAGAAAAGCTTGATATCCCAAATTGGAAAGAAAGTCGTGAAATAAGATCAAGTGTAAAAACAACTATCTATGATAAACTTTTGTGGCTACCTGAAGAAAAGTATACAGATGAAGATGTAAGTTTGCGAAGCTTAGAGGTGTATCAGCATGTGTATTCATACTCTAATTTTTAAAACTTAAATTTATGTGTCAAGTTTATTCTGATGTCACGTTTTGTACCTGTTCTGATTTTAAAATCGATCAAGTTCAATCATTAAAAAAATACTGGGTTTTGTATCGTTTCAATGAAGCGTTAAACGTTGTAATTGTTGGCGAAATAATGTTAGATGATATGTTGAAAAAGTATAATCCAAACAATTTGGTTGACCTTGTGCTCAAAAAACTAAACGATAACACACTGTTTGATAAATCAATTGATTTTGAAGACAAAGATCGGTTACACGTTTCGCTTGAATTGAATCAAGTAAACTTAAACTATGGTTTTGAATTTGAAGACAATAGTTGGTCAGAAATTGAGTATGATTATTTTACTTGGGCAAGTTGTTATGAAGAAAAAAATGGAGGAGAGGTAAAGGTTTACTAATTCCTATAAATTATAAAACATGAGCCGATTAGCACGCTTAATCGGCTCATGTTTTTTTAATAGAGTTTTTTTCCTTTTAGAAAAACCTTATTTGCTGTAGAAATTCTTTTTTATTTATCAATCATTATTTTTTACTTTTGAAACTTAGCTTTAATCAATTGCATAAATGAAATACTCATTGACAATACTATTTTTCATTATTTTAAACTTCTCTTTCGCGCAAAATATAGAAAAATCAAAAATATATATTATTGGAACTGTACATAGCTCATCAACTATTTTGACGCCAGAAACACTTCTTAAAATATTAGATGAAATAAAACCTGAAATATTATTACAAGAAAGTGATAGTCATAACATGGCTATTTATTTTGATGATTTGGATCCAAATTCTAATGAAAGAAATGCATCGCTTAATTACATAAAAAAAAATCCTAAGACAGTAAACTTGTCTTTTGAATTTGAAGGTAGAAATTCCTACAGGAAAAATAATGGAATGACACCTACTGATGATCTAACAATTAATCTAATCGATAGTTTATATCATAAAAACTTATTAAGCGATGTAAATTCTGAAATTTATAAGAAATACAACGAAGCAAATAAGGTTTTAATTAAATATTTTAAATCTGATATAAAGACTTTAAATAGTATCGAATTTGAAGTTTTTAATAAATATAGACAACATCTACAGCATCATGAATTACCAAAAATAACTAACTCAGAAAAAATATTTTCAGAACGGTTTGTAACTAAACCAAATGGAGAAAAAATATCTTATAGAGAAGGATTTCAATTATGGTGTAAATTCTGGGACTTGAGAAATAATACTATGGCATCTAATATTATTAAAACAGTTTATGAAAATAAAGGTAAATCAATAGTAGTATTGACTGGTGCACAGCATAAATATTATTTAAAAGAATTATTAGAAAAATATTATGATGGAAATTATCAGTTAATTGAATATTTTGATAAAAAGTAAAGCAACAGATATATTCATTTTATATATAATTCTCAAATTAAAATAGTTGAAATTACGAATAAAACTAATCTAAGATCAAGTCATCTCATTTCCTCTTATTCCTCACCAAATCAGTTACAACTCCCAAAATAATGACCACATCTTCATCTTGTAATTGAATGCAATTTTTGTATTTCGGATTAAGAGAAATCAGTTGTTTGTTGATGGCATCATAACGTTTGAACGTGTATTCGGAATTGTTGACTGATACCACAATATCATCATGATGTCTGGGTTCGATATCCGAACGAATGATAAGTAAATCACCTTTTAGGTATTCAGGATACATACTTTCGCCACCAACACGATTAAGATAAGTTGCTTCGGGATGATTCAGTAAAATTTCATCTAAACTTATATTATTTTGTACAAAATCTGCAGCAGGAGAGGGGAAACCTGCTGAAACATCACCAAAAAATTGAACAAATTGTTTTTCACCATCTGTTTTGATAGGGATATTAATTAATTCTTCTGAGAATTTCGGAACTTGAATAAAATGTACCATTTAATAAACATTTAAAATATCTGTAAATCTCGTTGTATAGCAAGGCGATAAACGTTCTTGCTTCATTTTCCATTTTCTACGCACATCTTGCGAAGCTAATTTTAGCATATGATCGCCATAATTCGCATTTAATTGATCCATCACACTCATCAACGCTTTATGTTTTGGAGAATCATCGTGAAATAAATTCATCTGTGCTTGATTATCGGGCGTAATTGCGGAAACAATAACGCCAGCTTTTTTATAATCAGGAACTTTTCCTTCGGCAGGAACCAATTTATCCAATAAAAATAAAGCAGATTTGGACAAAACAATGCTCGAATTCGAATCAAAATCTAAGGTTGTACTTAAAGAATTTGAAACAAAAGATTGCTTTTCATCAAAACGATTGGTCATCACAAAAACAGTAATAATGTTGCATTTAGATTGTTCTTTTCTAAGCTTTTCGGCACAAGAAACAGCAAATGTAGAAACACGCTCTTTCAGATTTTCATAATCATTGATTGTTTTCTCAAAACTACGAGTAGTCGCAATTGATTTTTTGCGTTGAACTTCATCTAATTTTAAGACGCTTTCGCCTAATAATTCCTTTTTCAAACGTAATTCGACGATGGAGAAATTTCGTTTGATGTATTCATCACTCAATAATGTAAAATCATACGCATTTTTACAACCAACAAAAGCTAAACGTTTAGCTAAACGTCGCCCAATTCCCCAAATATCCTCACATTTTAACCATTTTAAGGCTTTGTTTATTTTCTCTTTTGAATCAATCATATAAACACCATTATGATGTTTCGGAAATTTCTTTGCTATTCGATTCGCCACTTTAGCTAAAGCCTTTGTAGGAGCAATACCAATACAAACAGGGATTTTGGTAATGGTATATATTTTTTGTTTAATTTCTTGGGCGTACTTTACCAAATCATAGTTATCAAAGCCTTTGAAAAGAAGAAAAGATTCATCAATCGAATAAATTTCAATATCAGGGCAATAGGATTTCAGAATAGTCATCACACGATTACTCATATCCGCATACAAAGCATAATTTGAAGAGAAAACATTGATTTTATTTAATCTAAAATTATTCTCGTATTCAAAAGCAGGAGCACCCATTGGAATCCCTAAATCTTTTGCTTCATTAGAACGTGCAATCACACAACCATCATTGTTAGAAAGTACCACAACTGGCTTTCCATTCAGCGTTGGATTAAAAACTCGTTCGCACGAAGCGTAAAAATTATTGCAGTCAACTAAAGCATACATCATGTTACAAAGTTGAACAAATAAAGCGCTACAAGGTGTCGTCGAAAAGTGTTAAAAAATTATAATTAGAAATTGATTCAGTAAATTTGCACTATGGTACTGAATGATAGATTGAAAATGTTGGTTAACCAAGTTCCAAAAAATATTTGTGGCGTGTATTATTTATACAATGATAAACAAGATATTATATACATTGGAAAAAGTATTGACATTAGAAAACGATTGATTCAGCATTTCAAATCACTTGATAAAAAAGAAATCAAGCTACAACATTTTACGCATTCTATTCAGTTTGAAAATACAGGAAATGAATTAATTGCTTTGTTGAGAGAATCTGAATTAATTAAGCAAAATCTACCAATATTTAATCGAGCTCAACGAAAAGTTAAGTTTTTTTACGCATTGTACAAAGAAATAAATTCAGATGGCTATGAAGCATTAATAACAAAGAAAATTGATAATTCTGGAAACGAAATCATCTCATTTACATCGTTAAATGAAGCAAAAGATTATTTATTTTACATTACAGAAAAATTTAAACTTTGTCAAAAAATAAATGGTTTATATAAAACAAAATCAAGTTGTTTTCAATATAGTCTAGAAGAATGTAACGGAGCTTGTATAAATAGGGAAGAAGTGAAGCTTTATAACAAAAGAGTACGTCAATTTTTGAAAACAGTTCATTTGCCTAAAAAGGATTTTTTGTTTGAATTAGTTGGTCGAACTGAACATGAAAAAGGTATTGTATTAATTGAAAAAGGACTTTATAAAGGTTTTGGTTATTGTGATACAATACTTAAGAATCTTGATGAAATGAAATTATTTATTGAGCAAAAACAAGATAATAAGGATGTCCGAAAAATCTTATTTCGACATATAAAATCCGAATTATCCAAATAAACTCACTTGTCCATCTTCCCGTTGATAGCTGAAATCTGTAAATGCTACAATAGGTTTACAATTAAGCCAATTCATTAAGTTTTCATCATCATTTAAAACTACAGGCATACGATGTTTTGTATTGTGGATATAATCCATAATGCCGACAGCTTCAGTCGTAACAATCGTAAACGTGTCATCTGAATACAATCCTGCTAAACACATCAAATTATTGTTGATTCCGATATCATATTTGATTTTGTCTTTGCCTTCGTGTCGCCACTCATAAAAGCCATCAACCAATATCACACAACGATTGGTGTAAGCATCTCGAAAAGATGGTTTTTCATCAATAGTTTCAATTCGTGCGTTTAGTGTATTATTCGAATTAAAATCATTTCCAGCCCAATGCGGAACTAAACCCCACTCGAACAAATGAATAAAATCTTGTTGATTGGTGATCACAGGTAATTTTGGATGATCAAAACCTTTGAAATGAGGATTTGGCGTAAATGTTACCTCAGGCTTGAATTTCAATCTCGATTTCTTTTCAATCTGTTCTTTTGTTTTAGTCACTTTTACATGGAAACACATAGGATCAACTTTTGAATAAAGATAATGATTAGGACGAAAATAACAATCAAAAATTGAATCAATTAAAATGATTGTAGAAGAATTAAAACGAATGTTTTTTATAAAGAGTTTTATATACTACGGTTTCATATAAAACAAAAAACCTCCTTAAAACGGTTGCTGAGCTTGCCGAAGTATTAAAGAGGCTTAAATTTAAAGCCTCTTTTTATAATTTAGTATATTTCTTCCAATCCCAATTCTTTCAAAAATACATTGTGTTCTATCGTTTTTTCTTCGATGATTTTGTTGACCAAACTAAGTTTCTTATTCACGTCTTGTAAATCAATTGGTGTTTCCTCTTCTGCTGTACTTACATATCTTGAAATATTTAGGTTATACCCATTTTTTTCAATTTCTTCCATGGAAACCCGACGGGAATAGCGCTCTCGTTCCTGACGGAATTGGTATGTTTCTACAATAGCTTTAATATGAGCATCACTCAAGTTGTTTTGTCTTTTTTCTTTATTAAAATGATCACTGGCATTGATAAATAATACATCGTCTTGATTTGTACATTTTTTTAATACCAAAATGCAAACAGGGATTCCTGTTGAGTAGAATAAATTAGCAGGTAAACCAATTACAGTATCAATATTTCTATCTTTTAACAATTTGGTGCGGATACGTTCTTCTGCTCCACCACGAAACAAAACACCATGCGGTAGAATGATCGCCATAGTTCCATCATCAGATAGGTTATCTGTACCTAAGTAATGAAAACCGTGTAACAAAAAGGCGAAATCGGCAGCCGATTTAGGAGCTAAACCATAACCTTTAAAGCGAAAATTTTCTGCCATGGTGTCGTTTGGTTCCCAACGTAAACTAAAAGGCGGATTGGCAACAATGGCATCAAATTTTATTTTTTTACTGGGGTTCATTTCATTTAATAAATCCCATTGATTCAGTAAGGTGTCGCCGTGGAATATCTCAAACTCGGTATCTTTCATCCCATGCAGTAACATATTCATTCGGGCAAGGTTATAGGTGGTAACATTCTTTTCCTGTCCGTAAATTTTACCAATACTACCGCCATTTTCTTTGATTCGCTTTCTTACATTTAATAGGAGTGAACCCGAACCACACGCCATATCCAATACTCTGTTCAATTTTCTTTTCTTACCTGAAGCCGGATTTTGACTGTCTAAGGTTACAATTTCTGAAAGAATAGTAGAAATCTGTTGAGGCGTATAAAATTCTCCAGCTTTCTTACCCGAACCTGCTGCAAATTTTCCAATTAAATATTCGTAAGCATCACCTAAGGTATCGGTATCTGCTGAGAAATCAGCAATGCCAACCGCAATTTTTGTAATGATTTTACAAAGAGCATCGTTTCGCTCTTTAGCTGTTTTTCCAAGTTTTTCTGAGCTTAGATTAATCTCCGAAAACAAGCCTTTAAACGCACTGTCAAACGATTCGTTTTCGATATAACGAAAACCATATTGTAATGTTTGTAATAGTTCATCGTTTTGTGTACGGGCTAATTCTGTAATATTGCTCCATAAATATTGGGGTTCTATTACATAATGCACCTTTCTGCGCATACTATCCTCAAACTCTTTGATATCTTCTTCGTTGTTTTTATACCAAATTTCTAAGGGTGGTGGTACAACAAAATCGGCTCTATCATCTATTGATGGACTTGCAGGGTAATCTCTCCCCAATTCTTTTTTTGCGGCTTCTTCGTAGTTAAACGATAAGTAGCGAAGGAACAGAAACGAAAGCATATAATCGCGAAAGTCATCTGCATTCATTGCACCTCTTAAATCGTTTGCAATATTCCAAAGGGTATCGCCTAATTTTTTATGTTGATCTTTTTGTGTCATTTTGTTTCTGTTTCAATTTCATCATTAAATATTTCAGGAAAAGAAAACTCGTACTTTTCAAGAAATCCATTTAATATTCGTTTAAAAAGTTCTTTGTTATCAGCTCCCATTTCAACGGGATCATATATGGAATATTTTCCGTGACTGAATAATTGCAACGCCCGTTCAAAGAGTACCTCATCTTCTAAACCGTCAATACATTTATCTATTTTGTCATAACCAAAAAAGGTTGCGGTCTTTTCTAAAATACTTCTTAAAGAATTAAAATGATAAGTATATATTTTATCAGATTCGGCAATTTTCTTTAATTCGCTCAATGTAGCAATGTGATGAAAGAAAGGAGTATCGTTTGTGTCTTGTAACGCATACCCTTCTGTTCCTTTATTGTGTAAAAAGTACCTTTTGTTTTTTACCTTTCTACCAAATTCGTTGTAAAGTACATTAAAAAACAAGCTGTGGTGTGTAGAGATTACTGTTTTTATAGTGTTACCTTCTGTTGTCAGTAAATTGCATAAATCACAAGCTACGGCAATAGCGTTATTCTCATCAAGTGATGATATGGGATCGTCTATATAAATATATTTCACCCAACTGTAAGCAGGGTCTTTATCGATGACTAACTGGCAAATAGCAAGGAAAAAACACCAAATAAACAAGGTTTCTTCTCCTCTTGATATTTTAATATTTTCTACGGTTTGCTCGTGATTATCAATAAGGATACTTCTTGAAAATGCTATGGTTGAGGTTTCGTAATCAATGTTAAATTTTAAATCGACATAGTTATTAAAAAACGACTCTATCTTAACATCTAAATCCAATTCGCGTAAACCATTAAAAAAAACGGAGTCCGTATTCAATGTAAGCGTTCGTTCAATGTCATTTTCTAAATCATTATTCCACGAAAACAAATCTTCTGTAAACGCATTAAAGTATAACGTATCTCTGTTGGTTGTGTTGCCTTCTTGGTCAAATTCTTTACCCGCTTGTTTAAATTCCATCGACAACCTTGTTTTGCCTGTACCATTGTGGGCGAAAAACAGAATAATATCCTTTTCTCTACGATTATCTCCTGTTAAATCCTTACGGAAATGTTGAGCAACCTCTGTAAGATTTGAAAAATTAGTTATTGTACTCATTCTTAATCATTCATTTTAGGAAACAACCCCTGCATCAATCCTTTTTTATGTTGCTTCAATTGCTCTATTTTCTCGGCTTGTACTGTGATGAGTTCATCTAATGCAGAAAGACAGGATGCAATTTTTTGCTGTTCTGTGGGTTTGGGCATTGGGACTAAAAGATTTCTAATATCATCGCTATTTACAGCGTCAAAAGTTCCCCCTTGAGAGATTTTTTCCCAAGATGATTCGTATGAGAATAACCATTGATAGAGATACTCTTGTGAATTTGTTTTTTTCGCCCGGATAGCCGACATTCCCCTACCAATACAAGCATTGTGTAAAGATTTTGCAACTGTACCAACAGGCGCTCTTACACTCAACAAAATATCTCCAACTTCACATTCTTTGGTTATTTCCGTTGTGTAAATTCTTGGAGCTGACAACCTGTTTTTTATATCTGTATTTCCTTGTAATAATGGAAGTCCAATTTTATCTTCATTATAAGATGCAGAACTTGGTGACGAACCCATAATAACATCGGAAACTTTTGATAGATTAAGATTTTCCCATTCACCTTTAAACTCCTTAAACCTCAACTTTGGTACTTTTTCACCTTCTTGTGGAAATAAATTTTGCATTAAGCCTTTTTTGTGGGCTTTCAATAATTCCAACTTTTGGTTGTGGGCTTCTATCACTTCATCTAAAGAAGAAAGACAAGCAGCTATTTTTTGTTGTTCTATGGATAAGTTGGGTTTTTGGATAGTAAATTTCTCAAAAACACTTTTACTTATTATTGGTACAGCTGTTTGACCTGCCAAATTTTTAAGGCGAGTAATATTTCTTGAAATAGCATAATAAACAAACTCATAATGATTTGACGCATTACAAACAATAGAATTGATTTGTTGATTTGTTGCACATTCAACTTTATTAATTCCGTTTAAACCAATGGAAGCAATACAGGTTACTAAAACCGAGTTTTTCGGAATCACTCTCGATTTCTCTTTCCCTTTATCAGTAAGTTTTAAAACTGAATTATATATGTATTTTTCTTTAAAGTCTTGTGCTGTTACCCAAACAAAATCACCACCCCAATATTCACTTTTTTCCTTACTCGGAGTGCCACCAGTAACTACATCACCAATTGTTTCTATGGAAATTTCTTTCCATTTTCCCTCATTCACAAACTCAGGAAACCGCAATTCGGGTATTAATTTATTATTCTTACTCATAAGCTGCTAATCCACTAATTTCTCTTGTACCTGCCAATTTCTTTAATTGGGGTACTAAATCTTCCATTAATGCCAATTCTTGTACACGGCGTTCTTTCCAGCTTAACTCCAACGGAGCTAATAAATCTGTTAGTTGTTCGCCGTCAAAAATCATTCGGCTCATTATTCTTTCTATAAACCGTTCTAAATCGGCTGTTTGTAAACCGTATTTCTGTGCAATAGCCGCCAGTTCTTTATTGTATTTTTCATCTTTAAAAGTATTAAACATTACTTTTAACTCCTGTGTGCTATAACCTTTTGTCCAATCCAATCTGTTAATAAATTCGGTTAAATCTTCTTCTTCGTCCATTAAATTAGAATTTGATTTTAACAAACCAATCACTTGTACTTTGGTCATTTTTTGTTTTGATGGTTTTTGCTGGGTGCTATCTGCAATCAAACTCATGATGTAATCGTAATCAATCACAGCAGAAGCAAATAGTACAAATTCAAAATCTAACTCCTGAATTTCAGGTGGTGCATTTTCTCCTTCTTTTTGTTGGCGTTTCTGAAAATTTTTAGCGGTTTCGATATACGAACTACGAAATGCTACAAAGGTTTCCTTGGGTAAAATGGTTTCAATTTGGGCTTTTTGTTCTTCGTTTAAATCGGTATATTGATCTAACTGTGTTTTTAAGCGCTGTACTTCTTTAAAATTTTTTACAAAGGTAATGCGGGCAGCATCGCCTTTAAGATTATACACTTCTTGAGGTTCGTTTACCAAATTTTGCTGTTGCATAAAAATCCCCAATTTTTCTACCGCTTCTTTAAATTGATCCATTACAACAGGTGCAGGATCAACCAACCAAATTTCTTTAGGGTTTTTATCGCTTTTACCCGAAAATAAACCAATAGCTTGATTAACGGCTTCCTGCTGTGAACGAAAATCTAAAATACTACCATAAGGTTTGGTATCATTTAATACACGGTTAGTACGCGAAAATGCTTGTATCAACCCGTGGTATTTTAGGTTTTTATCTACATACAACGTATTTAGATATTTACTATCAAAACCAGTAAGCAACATATCTACCACAATGGTAATGTCAATTTTTTCTTTGTGTGGCAGTTCTTTATTCGTCCACTTTTGGTCTTTAATCCGTTTTTGTACATCTTGGTAGTACAAATCAAACTCGTTAATGGTATGGTTTGTACCGTATTGAAGATTAAAATCTGCAATGATTTCCGTTAAAGCTTTTTTCTTTTCTTCCGGATTGTGTTTATTATCTTCTTTTTCTTGTATTAAATCCTCTTGTATTTGCTGAATGTCTTTGTTTCCTTCGGCAGGTGGCGAAAACACACATACAATATTCAAACGTTTATAATTTGCATCCTGTGTTTCTCGCTGTTGCTGTGCCTTTTTAAAGAGCTGATAATATTCAATCGCGTTATTAATAGAGGCGGTTGCAAATAAAGCATTAAACTTGCGTTCGTTGGTCACAGCGTTGTGTTTTTCTAAAATAGCCTCTACCACAGCTTGCTGTGTCAAAGTTTCACCCGGTTTTGCCTGATGAGATCCTTCGCCTTTAAAATAATCAATGTGAAATTTCAGTACGTTTTTATCTTCTATAGCGTCAGTAATCGTATAGGCATGTAACTCTTTTTCAAAAATATATTCTGTGGTCTTATAAGTTTCATACTCACCCTCTCGTATTTTTTGCGTAGAATTGCTTTCAAAAATAGGCGTACCTGTAAAACCAAACAATTGTGCGCTCGGGAAAAAATCTTTAATTGCTTTGTGATTATCACCGAATTGTGAACGATGACATTCATCAAAAATAAACACAACGCGTTTGTTGCGCAATGGTTCTAAACGTTCTTTATAGTTTTTTTGGTTGGATCCGTCCAATGCCAACCCCAGTTTTTGAATGGTAGTGACTATTACTTTATCGGCATAGTCTGTAGATAGCAAGCGTCTTACCAATGTTTCGGTGTTTGTATTTTCTTCTACACTGCCTTCCTGAAAACGATTAAATTCTTCACGGGTTTGGCGATCTAAATCTTTTCGATCTACCACAAACAAACATTTTTCAATATCGGGATTGTCTTTCAACAAAGTAGAAGCTTTAAAAGAAGTCAATGTTTTACCACTTCCCGTTGTATGCCAGATATACCCATTACCTCGGTTGTCTTTAATACAATCTACAATAGCTTTTACCGCATAAATTTGGTAAGGTCGCATTACCAGTATTTTCTGCTCGCCCTGAACCAACACCATATATTTACTAATCATTTCACCCAGCGTGCATTTGGCTAAAAATACATCGGTAAAATCGTTTAGGTCATTAATTTTTTTATTATCAATATCAGCTAATTCATATACAGGTAAAAACTGCTCATCGGCATTAAAAGCAAAATGTTGATTTTTGTTATTCGCAAAATATAAGGTTCTGTTACTGTTGCTTACAATAAACAATTGCATAAAACATAGCAAGGTATTGGCATACCCATTGCCCGGTTCATTTTTATAATCAACGATTTGTTGCATGGCATTTCTATGCGAAATGTCACCTCTTTTAAGTTCAATCTGCACCATTGGCAAACCGTTAATTAAAATGATAACATCATAACGTTGGTGGCTATTTTCGGTATTGATTCGTAATTGATTGATAACCTCAAAATCATTTTTGCACCAATCTTTAATGTTTACTAAAGTATAATGTAAAGGTGTGCCGTCTTCACGTTGAAAATATTGTCTTTCACGTATTAATTTAGAAGCTTCAAACACATCCGAACGGATAATTTCTTCTCTCAATCTCAAAAACTCACTATCCGTCAATCGTACCCGATTTAATTCTTCAAATTTTTGACGGAAGTTATCTTCTAATGATTTTCTATCAACAATTTCAGGTCGATAGGTATATTTTAAGTCTTTTAACTGTGAAATTAATTGATTTTCAATATTTTGCTCTTTTGTCATGAATGGTTCTAAATTTAATAGAATGTCATCCAAATATACATAAAATAAGCAATGGTTTAAATGACTTAATTTATAATTACAACATATATCTGACTATAAAGTCGCTAAGAATCTAAATATTATATAATTGACTATTTTAAATAAATTAGAAATAGCAAGGCAGTTGACGGAAGTTGAATAGTTATTCTAATTATATGTGAGTCTACAGGTAAAAATACTCTGGAGTTAGACAAACCTAAAATTAACTCCAAAGTACCATTACTAACATTAAACTTACCTAAAAGCTAACACGACTAATTTAGTATATTGTTTTTAAATAAAACGTTTATTTACTTAATATCTTTTACTTTTTTTACAAACTCCTCATAAGTATCAGATTTTTCATTATCCCAATTAGTTGGTTCTATTAAATCATAAATACTAACTCTTAGTAATTTTGCAATTTCTATAAGATCATCTAATGAAGGCTGTCTTTTATTATTACGCCATTTAGATATTGTAAATTCAGTTTTACCAATAAATTTAGCAATGACTCTATTTTGTACATTTCTTTCTTTAAAAACAATATCTAATCGATTAATTTTCATATAATTTAAAATATTTATTAAAAAAGTTTGGCGTTTAATGTCAAACATTGTATATTTGATATATGTTTAAAGCGACACAATTAGTTAAGGCTATTTGACTTAACGAAATGATGTCTCTCTATTCGGGAATAATCCGGTAAATTATAAGCCCTAGAGAGTACAAAAAGTCGCCCAATACACTGGGATTTTCATATATTTGCGATAATTCCAGAGGGCGATTTATGCGTTTGTACTTCATTGGGCAAGAGTTTACTCTAAAGGTTTTCTTACCGGATTTCCTCACGATAATGAAGGAGTGTAAATCGTTTCTCTGACTTTTTATTTCTACTTCTATCAAGAATAGAAGACATCGTTCCATAAAACCCAAAACACATGAGAACGAAACAATTTCCATTCATCCGTAAAAAACCGCCAGACAAAGTCTGTTGGTGTTACTAATTTTTTTAAAGAATAAACCTCCGTTTTTATAACATTTTTAAAACACGGATCGTAAAGTAAAGGGCTATCCTTTCTTTACACGCTCTCTATCAGAGCCTCGGTAATGAGACTTTGACAGTTTGGTTATACTCTTTTTTTTTCGCACATTAAAAGTAATGCCTTTCATATCATTTTCCAAATTTATTGGGGCTACTACCTGTTTTAAGTTGTAAGTAATGAGTTATAAGTAATGAGTTAAATGTATGATGTACAGATTAGATGTTAGATATGAGAATTGAAATTTTAGATTTGTACTATGTAAAAAGTAGAATGTATTATGTATTTGAAAAAGGATTAAAAAAATGTCATATGATTTGGAGGCAAGTGTCAAAAAGTTGAAGAAAATGGTTAAAATGTTTTACTATTTGCGTAGCAAATGATTTAAAACATTCAATGGCTGAAACTTATTTTGACCGTCGAAAATCAAAGACAAGAGTTTTTTGTTTCGTTTTTTGCGCTCAAAAAATGAAAAAAGATTTCTTGAAATGACAGAATATTAGAGAAATAATGTGTTAAAAAGTGTTAAATTCTTGTATCTCTGTATATCCAAAATGACATTTTTCTGTATCGGTTGTGTATCCGCGCTGTATCCATTCTGTATCCATTGTATATGCGTTCCGTATGGTTTGTTCGAGGTTCGTGTATCGATGCTGAGTTGTAAAATGTACAGATTAGATGTTAGATTTTAGATTCGAGATTCGAGACGCGAAATTCGAAATTCGAGGTGCGGGATTTGAGAATTTATATGACAATGAATTTGAATATTTAAAAAGAATGATAAAAATCCGACGATTTAGGATCGAAATGCAATTCAACTCTAAATTATTGGAATAAAAAAAGTTGAGGTGTTTGAACGAAGTGAGTTATCAACTTTATGGAAATAATTTATTTAGTTGAATCATTGAGAGACTACTGTCGGCATCTTTTTTTGTTTCGTTTTTTTGGATGCTCAAAAAAATGAAAATAAAGAACAAATTTGAAATAAAAAAACAAAACCCCTTTCCCAAAAACAAAGTTGGCGCGATGTACAGGAAAGTTAGTGGCTTTTAAAACTAATGTTGAATTAAATAACGATGTAAAATTATGAAAGAGTAAACAGATTCACACTCTATCCCCCGAAGACAACACAAAGAGTATAAATGATCTTTATAAAATGTATTAGTGTTAATTTTTTTCATTTATTAATGTAATTTTTAAAACTTGTCTATATCGGGGGATTTATAAAGGATGCGATTCTGAGACAAGCCCAGAATGACAAAATCCGTTTTTAAAAATGACAACGAATTTGAGTATTGAAAAAGAATGAAGAAAACGTCATATGATTTGGAGGCGAGTGTCAAAAAGTTGAAGAGAATGATTAAGATTATTCATTTTTTTTCTTGATAAAAAAAACGAATCAAAAAAAATCAAGTCCGTGCTTACAAGTCGGTCAATAACGGCTATTCGCTAAATGCTTTAAATCATTCGCATATGAAATGCGAACAGTAAATCATTTTTAACGCTCACTACGCCGAATTGACGCTCGACTTTTCAGCAATGACGGTTTTGAAATTTGTTGTTAAAAGTGGATTTGAATATTGAAAAAGGATGAAAAAAAATGTCATATGATTTGGAGGCGAGTGTCAAAAAGTTGATCGCCATGGTTAAAATATTTTACTGTTTGCGTAGCAAATGATTTAAAATATTGAATGGCTGAAACTTATTTTGACCGTCGAAAATCAAAGACTTGATGTTTTGTAATCACATACTCTGTTAGCACAGACTTTGCATTAAGGTAAAAGTTAGAAGAAAAAAAATAGAAAGATTCTGCACTTCGAGTGCCTAAGTGCCCATGTTTAGAATGGTAGAAAATAATATTCACCACATAGATACATAGAACTGAATGATGAAAAATAAAGAGCAATAGAGAAGATAAATCTATTAAACATAGTTAGCAGCTCGCTATGTTTCTGTTTACTGAACTATGGAATCTCTAAAATAAAAAAAGATAAAAACCTATGTATCTATTGTGGTTAAAAAATAACTTATAACGTAAAAAAAATAAAACCTCCTTTCCCTAAAACAAAGTTGGCGCGATGTACAGGAAAAGGAGTGGCTTTTAAAACTAATGTTGAATTTTAAAAAACTATGTAAAATTATGAAAAAATTTTACTTTAAACTCAGTAGGCAGTCATTTGCTGTATTATTGGGATTGTTTTGTGCAACACCACTATTTGCACAAACAGGAAAAACCGTGACTGGAACGGTAAAAGAACTTCAAATCCCACTGGTGGGCGTAATGGTAAAGGAGGAGGGAACCGATAATTCTACCTATACCGATGACAATGGACATTATTCGTTGACCTTACAACATGATGATGCTAAACTAATTTTTGAGCAATTGGATTTTCCTATTCGAGAAGAAGAGGTATTGAATAGAAGCGTGATCAATGTACGTTTCACAAAAGAAGAGGAGAGTATTCAGCTGAAAGATGTGGTGATCAATGCAGGATACTACTCCGTAAAGGATAAAGAACGAACGGGGTCAATTGCACGTGTAACGGCTAAAGAAATTGAGAATCAGCCTGTGAATAATGTGTTAGATGCCTTGCAGGGTAGAGTTGCAGGTTTAGAAATTACGCCAACTACAGGAACAGCAGGTGGTGGTTATACCATTCGGTTAAGAGGACAGAATAGTATAAATGCGGGGAATGATCCTTTGTTTATAATAGATGGAGTTCCGTTTGATATGAATTCGATGTCCTACACCAGTATTTCCAATACCGTAATGCCCAATTCAAACATTAATCCGTTGAATTCTATTGATCCAAAATCAATCGAGAAGATTGAAGTTTTAAAAGACGCGGATGCTACTGCTATTTATGGTTCGCGTGGTGCAAATGGGGTGATTTTGATAACGACTAAAAAGGGACAAAAGAGAAAAACTACATTTAATATAGATTCATCGATTAGTGTCAATTCCATTACAAAAAAAGTAAATCTTCTAAATACAGAACAATACCTCATGATGCGAAAGAAAGCATTTGAAAATGATGGAATTACAAATTACCCGACAAATGCGTATGATATTAATGGAGCATGGGATCAAACGCGATATACCGACTGGCAAAAATTACTAATAGGGAATACTGGTACAACCAATAATACAAGACTAAATATTATGGGCGGTAGCGAGCAAACAAGTTTTATGATTGGCACCAATTTTATGAAAGAAACTTCTGTTTTATATGGGGATTATAGCTATAAAAAACTGAATGCCTTTGTCAATCTTAATCATTCTTCTAAAGACAATAGATTTAAAGTAGGTACTGTCCTAGTTTATGGAGATGATAACAATGTATTACCAATAGAAAACTTAGCGCGTACAGCTAAAAAATTAGCTCCCAATGCACCCGCTTTATTCGATGAAAATGGAAATCTAAATTGGGAAAATAATACATGGACAAACCCTATAGCATCTACTTATAGTACCTATCGTAGTCATGCAAATGTGTTGAATACCAGCTTTAATATGAGCTATGCTTTAACGGATCAATTAACATTTAAAACGAATATAGGTTACAATCATTCAATTTTAAAAGATAAAAGTTTCAATCCACATACAGTAAGAAATCCTGCTTATGGTAATACAAGTGCCGATAGTAGTGTCATAATGAATGAGAATGAAAAAGAAGTATGGTCAATAGAACCGCAGTTGGATTATCATCTTAGTTGGACAAATAGTGAAATTAACTTGAATGTAGGAGCAACTTTTATGATGAACGAACAAAATCAGTTGGTTACAAGAGGAGTTGGCTTTGCAGATAATGCACTAATGAATGTGATGAGCGCAGCAAAAGCATTTCAATTTCTGCAAGATATTTCTTCACAATATAAATACAATGCGATCTATGGACGATTTAATTACAGTTTGTATCAAAAATATATTCTTAATCTTACAGCAAGAAGAGATGGATCAAGTCGATTTGGAGAAGCCAATAAGTTAGCAAATTTTGGTGCAATAGGCGCTGCATGGATTTTTTCGAAAGAACATTTTTTGAGTGATCAATCGTGGTTGAGTTTCGGGAAATTGAGAGGGAGTTATGGAATTACTGGAAACGACCAAATAGGGGATTATCAGTATTTGAGTACATATTCTATAAAACAAGACGGTTATGATGGAACAACCTATTTAACACCTTCTCGTTTACATAATCCGAATTTTTCATGGGAAAAAAATCGAAAGATAGAAGGAGCAATAGAATTGGCTTTTCTGAAAAATAGATTAAATCTTGAAGTAAACTATTACCACAATCAATCCAATAATCAGCTAATAGGCTATTCGTTACCTGCTACAACAGGGTTTAAAACAATTCAAGCAAATTTGGATGCAGTAGTGGTTAATAAAGGATTAGAAATTGCTCTCCATTCAACCAATATTAAGAAAGATAAATGGCAATGGGAAACATCCTTTTTAATTACATTTCCAAAGAATAAATTAAAAGCGTTCGAAAATCTAGCTCAATCCAGTTATAGCAATCAATATGTTATTGGGCAATCTATAAATATCACAAAGCTATACAATTATATAGGAATAAACCCTGTAAATGGAACTTATATGTTCGAGGATTATAACAATGATGGAAAAATAAGTAGTGCCGATGATCGTAGAATATATACTGATTTCAATCCCAAATGGTACGGAAGTTTAGGAAATACCATTCGTTATAACAATTGGAATCTTGAGGTACTTTTTCAATTCTCGAAAAAGAAAGCCTACAACGAACTGCATACGTTAAATGCAGCAGGTACATTCTTCAATCAACCTGTTTCGGTTATAGATGAAGGTCGAACGCAAATTTATACAACAGGCTCTAATACAAATGCTGTTGTTGCCCAAAATTATTTTTATACAAGTACTGGAGTTGTAAGTGATGCTTCTTTTGTGAGGTTAAAATCACTTTCGATAAACTACAATGTACCTCTTAAGAAAAATTATAAAGTCGCTTTATATGCGCAAGGTTTTAATCTGCTAACGCTTACGAACTACAAAGGAGGGGATCCCGAACAAATTGAAGATTTTTTACCTCCATTAAAACGTATCGCATTTGGAACAACTATCTCATTTTAAAAAATTGAAACCATGAAAAATAATAGAACAATATATGTGATGAATAGATTCATCCTATTGATTGCCATATTTACATTGGCTGCTTGTAATGATTGGATTGAAACAGATGATCCTAAGGGAGAAATAAAAATTGAAAAGGTTTACAACAACGAGCAAACTGCTAATGCAGCAGTTGCGAGTATTTACAAAGACATGAAAAATGATGGTTTGTTGTCGGGAAGTACAAATGGATCAAGCGTATTATTTAGTTTGTATGCAGATGAACTTGATTTTTATGGTTCTACGAGCAATAACCTTTCAATGTTTCATTCCCATCAATTATTGCCTTCTAATACACTTGTAACGTCTATATGGGCAAATAATTATAGAATTATTTATGAAACAAATTTAGCTATAGAGGCATTAAATAATTCAACGAATTTATCCCTTGAGTTAAAAAATAAATTGATAGCAGAAGTGTTGTTTATTAGAGCATTTACGCATTTTAATTTGATGAATGTATATGGTAAAATACCCTATATCACTACATCTAATTATCAAATCAATCGATATGTTTACCGTGATGAAATAAAGATTGTTTACGATAATATCGAAAAAGATTTGCTCCAAGCAAAAGGTTTATTGGTAAATAATGTGGCGTCTACTGCGAGTAACAGAGCAACTATATATGCAGTGTCAGCCCTATTAAGTAAGGTGTACTTATACCAAGAAAAATGGGATAAAGTAGTGAGTGAATCGCAAGGAATTGTTCAAAATAAGAACTTTTCATTTCAACAACCAATAGAAAATCAATATAAAAAAGAAAGCAAGTCTACAATATTTCAATTTTCATCGACCATAAATGGTGAAAATACGTTAGAAGGATCATATTTTATTATTAATAGCGGACCTCCAACTCGGGTAGCTTTACGACAAGATTTTATAAACCTGTTTAATCCACTCGATAAAAGGTTACAATTTTGGACAAAGAAAGTAAGCAATACAACAAATACACAATCTTGGTATATACCGTATAAATATAAAGAAAATGCAAATACAGGTTCAAGCAAAGAGTTTTCTATTGTATTTGGTTTGTCAGAAATAATCTTGATGAGAGCAGAAGCTTATTTACATACAAATGAATTGGCATTGGCAGTAAAAGAAATTAATATCATTCGAGAGAAAGCAGGGTTAAATCAGTTTAATTCTTCTAATCCAAATGAGATTCAAAAAGAACTTATACTTCAAAGAAAACTAGAATTGTTTACAGAACATGGAAACAGATGGTTTGATTTGAAACGTTGGAAAATAGCCGAGGAAACTCTAAAACCTATAAAATCAAATTGGAAACCAAGAGATTTAATTTTACCAATTCCAGAAAGCGAATTATTGATTAATCCTAATCTAAATCCTCAAAACGATGGCTATTAAATATGTCAATTCAATACTAGTTATACTGTTTGTCTGTTTGGGATACTTTTCAAAAGCGCAAGAGATTCAAAAAACTTCGAATTGGACAAAACATACTTTATTTACAGACGTAAGTAGCGATGGAAAGTGGGTTGTTGTAAATGATATGCAAGATAAAAATAATGTTATACTTATACAGACAGAATCAGGTGTTAGAAAAGAATTGGGTTCAATCATTCTTTTGAAATTTTTGAAAAATAATGATATACTATCTTTTGTTGATGATAAATCAAATTTGCATCTAATTGATTTAAAAACATTAAAAACAATCTTGCAAGTTGAGGTACTACATAAAAGATATTTTACAAATCATGATCAAACGATAATTTCATACCTAAGAAAGGGCGAAAAAGAGAAAAAAGATTTACAGTTACTTGATTTGAAGAGTAACAAGTCATATACGATACACGATGTAGAAAACTACCAGTGGCATACCGTCAAAGATGATTTAATTTTTCTAACATCAAATACGGATTCTAATACTAAAACATTAAAAAAATGGGAATCGGGTTCAGAAAATCAGCAGTCTCTCTTTATAAGCCCAAAAAATGAAGTAAAGATATTAGGATGGCAAAGCGATCAAAAAAGTATACTTCTACTAGAAAACACGGTTGACGGAGGGATACTTTACACGATTAATACCCAAAATAAGGAGGTAAAATCTTTGGCTTGTAAAACATTATTTTCTGATGAGGTAGTTCGTAAAATAAATGGTTTTGATACTACTAGTGATCGTAATGGAATAGTCTTTTTTAATGTAGATATCGTAAAGAGTAAAAATGATAATTACAGTATTTGGGATACCCAAGATGCTTTAATCGCACCTAGAAAAGCTGTTGCTGAAGAATATGTTTTGAATAAACAGAGCATAAGATGGGATACAAAAACGAATGAATTTTCTATCATTACTTCAAATAAATTGAATGCTGTTATCATTAAACCTAACTATAGTTATGCATTAGCGTATGACTTTTTAGAAAATGAACCTTCTACAGAACAATATACTGTTGCCGATTTATACCTAAAAAATTATGAAAAAGGAGAAGAGAAGTTAATTGTTCCTGCACATTATTTTTCTTACGACTATCTTTCGTTTTCGCCGAGTGGAAAATATATCATGTATTTTAAAGATAAAAAATGGTGGGGATATGATACAGAAAATGATAAGTACTTTGATATCACCATACCATCAAATTATTCTTTATATAAAACAAACGATATGTATTATAAACATCCAACACCATATGGAGTAGAAGGGTGGTCTATAAACGAAAATGAAGTATTTGTGTATGATGAGTTTGATATTTGGATGTATGATATAAAAAATGGTAATGCTAAAAGGTTAACAGCTAGTAATGGGGATATAAGTTATAGATTTAATAAAAAAGAACGAAAAAATACCTCTCACATTGATATCAATCAAAAGTTGATGTTAGATCTATCGACCAAAGATGAGCAAAATGGTTTTGCTTTTTTTGAAAAAGGTAAAATTTTACCAATTGTCTTAGAATCCAATACGATTGAAAATGTTGTATGTATTAATAAGCAAACGTGTTTTTTTAAGAAGTTTAGGTATAACGTATCTCCTGTTATAGAGCGTGTAGATTTGGCTACGAAAAAAAGAAAGATAGTATATCAAAGTAATCCCAATTTGGCAAAGTTAGATTTAGGTAAAAGTGAAAGTATAGAATACAAGAACATAAAAGGAAACAAATCGAAAGGGATTTTACTTTACCCAACTAATTTTAATCCTACCAAGCAATATCCTGTTATTTACTATATATACGAGAATATGACGTATAAAGTAAATCAG
Organism: Empedobacter sp. UBA2044; assembly: GCF_002333005.1. Lineage (NCBI taxonomy): Bacteria > Pseudomonadati > Bacteroidota > Flavobacteriia > Flavobacteriales > Weeksellaceae > Empedobacter > Empedobacter sp. UBA2044. The sequence continues at coordinate 1,739 of NZ_DDBA01000017.1, read as the reverse complement.
TTTGCAAGTCCAACAAAACATACGGAGGACGGTTTTAACATTCTTAATTATATATTGGATGGGTATTTTGTTTTTTTACCCAATTTAGATTATCAAATAGGAAATTTAGGTGAATCAATTGTCGTGAATATAGAAAATAGTGTAGAAGAACTAGCAAGTCGATCCTATATTGATAAGAATAGATTAGGACTAATAGGGCATTCGTTTGGTGGTTATGAAGCGGCATTTATAGCAACGCATTCCAATTTGTTTAAGGCAATTGTAGCGGGTTCTGGCGTGATGGATTTGGTTTCTTGGTCGCATGATGTACAATGGGAAGGTTGGTTTAGAGAGCAAGCATGGAGGTTAGAAAGTCAGCAGTTTCGAATGAAAGATAGTTATTATACGGATAAAAATAACTATATAAGAAACTCACCTTTCTATCAGGTGGAAAACATGAAAACGCCTTTATTGTTATGGGCTGGTAAATCTGATTATAATATAAATTGGTATCAAAGCATATATATGTATATGGCAATGAAAAAATTAAATAAAGAAGGTAAATTGATTTTATTTAATAATGATGGTCATTATTTAACTCGTAAAGAGAATCAAGAAATGTTATATGATTCAATCTTAAGTTGGTTTAATACATATTTAAAATAAGAGAAAGGAGCTATTACGCTCCTTTCCTTTAAATTATGGTTGCCAATGCATCAAGTTTTGACTACATTGAGTACCATTTTTAAATTCAAATACTTCTTTAGAACCAATTGTACAACTTACAGTTCCTATGTTATTACAAGTGGCATCTACCTGTTCACATTCTTCTAAATCATTGTAAATATATGCAGTTGCATACTCTGTAGATTTGTTAGAAGATTTACCTTCAGTGGCAAATGCAAAAGCAACAGCCATCATTCCTACCCCAATAGGTAGCGCTTTTTTTAGAAAATTTGTTTTCATTTTGTATAATTTTAATGTGGTGACTTACTCTATTATACAGGTTTTCAGTCTTCCCCTGCGTTGCGCAACGATTTATTTTTTTAATTGGTAACGATAGATTTCATCATCAATTACAGCGAAAACAGAGTTTTGGTATATTTTAAAATCCCTAAGTTGTTGTTTAGGTTTATGATAGAGGTAAAAACTGTGGAGATAATGGTTGTTTACGAGATCATATACATCTATGATGCTTGCACTTTGGTGTTCTTCTTCAAAATTTCCCAGTCGTTTGCTGTGGATGTAGAGATTATCACCATAGGTAGCTATCGTTTCATTCACTCGAATTGTCTTTGGACCTAATCGATAGTTTTGGTCTTTTTTATAAAAAGCAACATCAAGTTCTGGTTCATTTAAAGAATCGATGCTTTTCATAACATTTTTTTCATTCATCATAGAATCAAGGATGATAATTTCATTTTTATAATAATAGACATATAAAAAAATCTGATGTTGTTCATTCCAAATGAGTAATCCATCCAAATCAAATGCTCCATTTTGTTGGCTTTTTAGAGTTGTATCGTTTATTTTTAGTTGAAATCCATCCACTGTTTTATACAATAAAGCGAGTGCTGTTTGTTTAGTTTTTTGACTTGTTACAGAAAGACCAAAATGATCATCTTTTCCAGGAACATATTGATTGTAATAAGCATTATCAATAGTTTCAAGAGAAGCCGTATAATCATTTAATATTCCTTTTTCTATAATTCCTACTGTTCCATCCCCTAAGTAGAAATATGGATATCCTAACGAAAGTT